>NZ_JBEYFP010000002.1:0-63572 GCF_040634455.1 Kitasatospora sp. NPDC007106 | reverse complement strand
GCCGTCCGTGCCGGGGCCGTCGCCGCGGCCGAGGCGCTGCGCGCCGAGACCGACGAGTGGGCCGGCGCCGAGCGCGGTGCCGCCGAGGCGGACGCCGCCGCGCTGCGCGAGGATTCCCGCCGCGAGCGGGAGGCCGCCTCCGAGGGGCTCCGCCGCGAGCAGGAGGAGACCGGCGAGCAGCTGGCCGCCGCCCGCGCCGCGCGGGAGGCCGCCGAGCGCGAGGCCGCCGAGCTGACCATCCGCACCGCGGGCGAGACGGCCGCGGTCCGCGACGCCGCCGAGGCCGAGGCCCGGCAGCTGCGCACCGAGGCCGCGGAGGCGCTCGACGCCGCCCGCGAGCAGGCCGGCACGCTCGCCGCGGAGGCCGCCGAGGAGCTGGAGAAGGCCCGGACCGAGGCCGAGGAGACGCTCCGCAAGGCGCGGGCCGACGCCGAGTCGCTCACCGCCGCGGCCGAGGAGGACGCCGCCGGGATCCGCAGTTCGGTCGCGGGTCTGCACGAGGCCGCGTCCCGGCAGATCGCCGAGCTGCGGGCCACCGCCGAGCGCGAGAGCCGGGAGCTGCGCGAGACCGCCGAGCGGGAGACGGCCGAGCTGCGCGAGCGGATCTCCGCCGAGCTGGCCGCCGACCGGGAGGCCGCCGCCGCCGAGGTCGAGCAGCAGCGTGCCGAGGCGGTCGCCTTCGACACCGCGCTGCGCGAGGAGGCGCAGAAGGAGCGGGCCGCCGCCGCCGAGTTCGCCGAGCAGCGGCGCGCCGAGGCGGAGGCCGAGGCCCGCCGCACCCTGGCCGACGCCGAGGAGCGGTCCACCGCCGCGGTCGCCGAGGCCGAGGAGTTCTCCGCGGCGCTGCGCGCCGAGGCCGAGGAGTACGCGCTGGCCACGCGCCGGCTCGCGGACGACTACGACGCGTCCACCCGCAGCCGGGCCGACGCGTACGACATCGAGCTGCGGGAGGCCGCCGAGCAGTTCGACCGGTCCACCCGGGAGCAGGCCACCTCGGTGCTGGAGAAGGCGTTCGCGGACGCCGAGCAGCTCGGCGAGGAGGCGCAGACCACGGCGCTCGCGACCACCGCGGCCGCCGAGGAGCAGGCGGACGCGATGGTGGCCGCCGCCCGCAAGGAGGCCGAGCGGCTGGTCGCGGCCGGCGAGGCCGCGGGCCAGGCCGAGGTCGAGAAGGGCCGGTCGGACGCCGACGCCCTGCTGTCCGAGGCCCGCCGGGACTCGACGGCGATCCGCGAGCGCGCCGAGGAGCTGCGCGAGCGGACGGACGCCGAGATCGAGGCGCTGCACGAGCGGGCCCGCAAGGAGAACGCGCAGGCCATGAAGTCGGCCGGCGAGCGGGTCGACACGCTGGTCACCGCCGCGCAGGAGCAGCTGACCGAGGCCGAGGACCAGGCCGTCGCGACGGTCGCCGAGGCCGAGGAGCGGGCCGCGAAGCTGGTCGCCGCGGCCGAGGAGCGGGCCGCCGAGCTGACGTCGGAGGCGTCCGCCGAGGCGAGCAAGGTCCGGATCGCGGCCGTCCGCAAGGCCGAGGGCCTGCTGAAGGGCGCCGAGCAGAAGCTCGCCGACTCCACCGACCGTGCCGAGAAGCTGATCGAGAAGGCCGAGGCCAAGCTCACCGGCGCCGAGGAGGAGGCCGCCGGCAAGATCGAGGCCGCCGCCGAGGAGGCCGAGAAGCGGCTGCAGAAGGCGGACGAGTCCGCGTCCGAGCAGCTGCGGCTGGCCGAGGAGGAGGCCGAGCGGGTCCTCTCCGAGGCCCGGGCGGAGGCCAAGCGGATCACCGACGAGGGCAAGCGCGAACTCGACGAGCTGGTGCGGCGCCGCAAGGACATCAACACCGAGATCTCCAGGGTGCAGGACGTGCTGTCCGCCCTGGAGGCGTTCGAGGCGCCGTCGCCGGTGCAGCAGGCCAACGGGGGAAACAGGAAGGACGGGGCGCCCCGGGCGGGGGCCGGTGTGGGCGCCCAGCGGTCGGGGGGCAATCGCCCCGGAAGCCCGCCACCCGATTGAGCGGACATTGTCCGTGACTCATCGGCATTTCGCCGAAGACACTCCGATAACGTGTCAGGATTCCCTCAACCACCTCAGCGGTCTGACGACAGGAAGCCCTAATCCCCATGAGCGACAGTCACTCCCCCCACGGCTTCGACCTGGTGCGCCGTGGGTACGAGCGCGCCCAGGTCGACGAGCGGATCACCAAGCTGGTGGCCGACCGGGACAGCGCGCTGTCCCGCATCGGTGCGCTGGAGAAGCGCATCGAAGAGCTGCACCTGGAGACGCAGACCGCCCAGGCCGCGGTGACCGAGGCGGAGCCGTCCTACGCCGGCCTCGGCGCCCGGGTGGAGAAGATCCTCCGCCTCGCCGAGGAGGAGGCGAAGGACCTGCGCGACGAGGCGCACCGCGCCGCCGAGCAGCACCGCGAGCTGGCCGAGGCCGCCGCCCAGCAGGTCCGCACCGAGGCGGAGAACTACGCCAAGGACCGCAAGGCGAAGGCCGAGGACGAGGGCCTGCGGATCGTCGACAAGGCCAAGAGCGACGCGGCGCAGCTGCGGGCCGAGGCCAACAAGGACGCGCAGAACAAGCGCGAGGAGGCGGACGCCCTCTTCGAGGAGACCCGCACCAAGGCCGCGCAGGCCGCCCTGGAGTTCGAGACCAACCTGGCCAAGCGCCGCGAGCAGTCCGAGCGCGACCTGGCGGCCCGCCAGGCGAAGGCGGAGAAGCGCCTCGCGGAGATCGAGCACCGTGCCGAGCAGCTCCGCCTGGAGGCGGAGAAGCTGCGCACCGACGCCGAGCGCCGTGCCCGCCAGACGGTGGAGACCGCGCAGCGCCAGGCCGAGGACATCGTGGCCGACGCCAACGCCAAGGCCGACCGGGTCCGCAGCGAGTCCGAGCGCGAGCTGGCGGCGCTCACCAACCGCCGCGACTCGATCAACGCGCAGCTGACCAACGTCCGCGAGATGCTGGCGACGCTGACCGGTGCGGCGGTGGCCGCGGCCGGCTCGCCCTCCGACGACCTGGGCGTCCCGGTCCAGCAGTCGCGCTGACGCCCGTGCCGTGACGCGGCCCCCGCCTCCGGGCGGGGGCCGCTTCGCCGTTCACCGGGCGGCCGGCGCCCCGCCGGTCCGGATTCGCTCGCCGGCTCCCGGCGGCGCATGAGGCCGACCGGCCGTGCGACTCGCCCGTTCCGCCGTGCTCGCGGCGGCCGCCCCGGCCCTGAGCGCCCCGACCGCCGCCTGGGCGAGCGCCTCCGCCGCGGACCTGCCCGCGCCGCGCCACGACGGCGCCCGGACGTACCGCTCCCGCGCCGATCGGCGGCTGGCCGGCCCTCGGCGGCTTCAGCGGCCTCTTTCCGGCCGACCCCTCGGGCCGGGAGTTGTGGACGGTCACCGACCGCGGGCCGAACGCCGACGCCCCGTCGGACACCGACGAGATCTTCCTGAAGCCCGACCGCACCCCGCAGATCGTGCGCATCCGGCTGGCCCGCGGCGACGGCGTCGAGGTCGTCCGGCGCATCCCGCTGCGGGTGCCGCACGGGCAGACCGACCCGGTCACGGGACGCGCCTGCTGACGGACTCGGTGAAGGACGGCGCGGTGGTGCCGAGCGACGCGGTCACCCGGGTCGGCCGGTACGCGCTGCCGGCCGGCACGGTGTCGCTGTCGCGGCGGTGGGCCGCGGGCCGGGGCGGGGGCACGGCGCCCGCCCCGGCCGGGCCGGCGGACTCAGCCTCGGACGCGGCGCAGCAGGGCGCGGACGGCGGCGTTGAAGGTCTCGGGGGCCTCCAGCGAGCTGAGGTGGCCGACCGAGGGGATGACGGTGAGTTCGGCGTCCGGCAGGGCCTCGGCCATCAGCCGGGCCTCGGCGAGCGGGGTGACGGCGTCCGCCTCGCCGACGATGACGGCGGCCGGGACGCGGACGCCGCGCAGCACCTCCAGGGAGTCGCCGCGGGCGGCCATGGCCCGCTGGGCCCAGGCGACCGCCGCCGGCGGGGCCTCGGCGATCATGGCGCGGACGTGGGCGGTCAGCGCCGGGTCGGTGGCGGGGCCGAGCAGGCCGGTCTCGATCTTCTCGTCGGCGAGGATCTGCACGCTGTCACGGGCCTCGACGGCGCGGGCGATCCGCTCGCGGTTGGCGCGGGCCGCTTCGGTGTCGGGGGTGGCCTTGGTGTCGGCGAGGAGCAGGCCGGCGAGCCGCTCGCCGTGGCGGCGGGCGAAGGCCATGGCGACGTAGCCGCCCATGGACAGGCCGCCGACGACGGCCCGCTCCAGGCCGGCCGCGTCCAGCAGCCGGGCGACGTCGTCGGCGACGGCGTCCAGCGAGGGCTCGTCCCGGCCGAGCGGGGCGCTGCCGAAGCCGCGCTGGTCGGGGACGATCACCCGGGCGGCCTCGCCGGCCGGGCCGGGCAGCCGCTCCAGCTGGCAGGCCCACATCCGGGCGGAGAGCGGGAAGGCGTGCAACAGGACGATCGGGGTCCCGGTGCCGTTCTCGGGCGCGGCCGGCGCGCTGGGGAGGCTCATGCAGCCACCGTATTGCGGCTCGCCGAGGGGACGCAGCCACCGCAGCCGTATGTCCCTTTTGTCATAGCCTGACGAGGACTGAGGGAGCGGACATGATCGAGCTGCACCAGCTGACGAAACGCTACGGCGACACGCTGGCCGTGGACGGACTGAGCTTCGCGGTCCCGCGCGGAGTGGTGACCGGCTTCCTGGGCCCGAACGGCGCCGGGAAGTCCACCACGATGCGGATGATCCTCGACCTGGACCGCCCCACCGCCGGCCGGGTCACCCTGGACGGACGGCGGTACGGGCAGCTCGCCGAGCCGCTCTCGTACATCGGCGCCCTGCTGGAGGCCAAGGCCGTCCACCCGGGCCGCACCGCCCGCGACCACCTGCTGTGGATGGCGCAGAGCAACCGGATCCCCGCCCGCCGGGTCGACGAGGTGCTCGAACTGGTCGGCCTGAGCGCGGTGGCCCGCAAACGGGCCCGCGGCTTCTCGCTCGGCATGAGCCAGCGCCTGGGCATCGCCTCGGCGCTGCTCGGCGACCCGGAGATCCTGATGTTCGACGAGCCGGTGAACGGGCTCGACCCGGAGGGCATCGTCTGGATCCGCACCCTGATGAAGGGCCTCGCCGCGGAGGGCCGGACGGTGTTCGTCTCCTCGCACCTGATGAGCGAGATGGCGCTGACCGCCGACCACCTGGTGGTCATCGGCCGCGGCCGGCTGCTCGCCGACCTGCCGATGGCCGACTTCATCAAGCAGAACTCCCGCTCGTCGGTACGGGTGCGCACCCCGCAGCCCGAACTGCTGCTGGACGCCCTGCACCGGGCCGGCCTGCACGCCGACCCCGGCCCGGACGGCTCCCTGGAGGTCCCGGACGGCGACCTGGCCTTCCTCGGCGAACTCGCCGCCGACCACCGGATCACCCTGCACGAGCTGAGCCCGCAACAGGCCTCCCTGGAGGAGGCGTTCATGCAGATGACCTCGGACTCGGTCGAGTACCAGGCCGGCTCCCCCCGCCCGGTCGGCCCGGCCGGCCCGGCCGGGGCCGCCGTGGACGGATCCCCCGCCGCACCGTCGGCACCGCCCTGGGGCTCCGACTGGCAGGCCCGCGGCAAGCAGAAGGAGAACTGAGATGGCCGCGTTCCCCGCGATCCTCCAGTCCGAGTGGACGAAGCTGCGCACCGTCCGCTCCACGGTCTGGACGCTCGGGCTCGCCTTCGTCGTCACGCTCGGCCTCGGCGCGCTGATCTGCACGCTGGCCAACAACAACTTCGCCGACTTCGCGCCGAAGAACGCGCCGTTCGACGCCACCGGCACCGCGTTCGCGGGGATCATCCTGGGCGAGATCGCCATGGTGGTCTTCGGGGTGCTGGCGGTCGGCAACGAGTACAGCAGCGGCATGATCCGGGTGTCGCTGGCGGCCGTCCCGCAGCGCGCCACCCTGCTGGTCGGCAAGGCCGTGGTGATCGCCCTGGCGGCCTTCGCGGTGGCGCTGGCCACCGTCTTCATCACCTTCTTCACCGGGCAGGCACTGCTCGGCGGGCACAGCACGACGATCACCGAGCCGCACGTGCTGCGCGCGGTCTTCGGCGCGGCCGGCTACCTGACGATGATCTGCCTGTTCTCGGCCGGGGTCACCGCGATGCTGCACAACCAGACGCTGGCGCTGGGCGTGCTGGTGCCGTTCTTCTTCCTGCTGTCGCCGATCCTCGGTGCGGTGCCGAAGGTGAAGACGGTCGCCCACTACTTCCCCGACTACGCGGGCCAGCGGATGCTGCTGGTCTACCAGGAGCACAACCAGCCGTTCGGCCCCGGCGCGGGCTTCCTGATCTGCCTCACCTGGACCCTGGCCGCCCTCGCCGGAGGCATCCTGGTGCTCCGCACCCGTGACGCCTGACCGGCCGTCAGGCCACGGCCGCCCCCGGGCGGTCCCGAGCCCTAGTACCGCGGTGCGCCGCGCCCCCTCTGGACGCCCGCGCCGCGGCGCTCCCTGGCGCCCCAGCAGGCCCGGTGCCAGTGCCGGCGGTCCTCCACCCCCGGCCCGTGGTCGGGCCAGGCGACGACGTGGCCGACGCCGGACGGGATCTCCTGGTCGCAGCCCGGGCAGCGGTAGTGCCGGCCCTGGGAGCCGGCGACGGTCTGCACGACCCAGTCCTCCCCGCGGTAGCTCTCGACGCGGCGCAGCGAGCCGCCGAACGGGGCCGCCGGGGCGTCCTCGCGGGGGGCGGAGCTCTTCTCACGATTGCGACGCGGCGACACGCCGAACCACCTCTCGGACCGGGCACGGGAACCCCTCCAGGGTACGGGCCGCCGCACCGCCGCCCGTGCCACTATCACGACATCCGCGCGATCTCAGGTGTTTTGGGTGAGATCCACCCGTTCTCCTGGGAAATTGGTGAAACGGCGTGCCTTTGGCACATGACATCGGCTACTCACGTGGTGAGACAGCGGGGTTCGCAGTCCCTGCGCACCCCCGAGGAGGCACCCGATGACCAAGACCAGCCGGCGGCCCGAGACCGACCAGCAGCCCGGCCCGGGGGGTGGCACGGCCCCGGCGACGGCGCTGCTGCCCCGCCCCGCGGCCACCGACCGGATCGCGGTCGGCGCGTTCCTGCTCTCCGCGCAGTTCCCCGGGCAGGGCCACGGCGAGGTGCTGGCCCGCACGGTGGACGCGGCGGTCGCCGCCGAACGGGCCGGCCTGGACGCGGTCTGGCTGGCGGAGCACCACTTCGTGCCGTACGGCGTCTGCCCGGACGCCGCGACCCTGGCCGGGCTGCTGCTCGGCCGGACCCGCCGGATCGGCGTCGGCACCGCGGTGAGCGTGCTGTCCACCGCGCACCCGGTGGCGCTCGGCGAGCGGGCGGCGCTGCTGCACCTGGTCTCCGGTGGCCGGTTCACGCTCGGGGTGGGCCGCGGCGGCCCGTGGATCGACCTGGACGTCTTCGGCACCGGCGTGGACGCCTACGAGTCGGGCTTCCCGGAGCGGCTGGACCTGCTGCTGCGCTGGCTGCACGGCACCCGGGTGGGCGCGGACGGGCCGCAGTTCTCCTTCCCGGAGGTGGCGGTGGTGCCGCGGGCCTCCGAGCCGCTCCGCCCGGGCGGCCTCGCGGACTGGCTCGGCCTCGGCGGCCCCGAGGCGGAGGCCGACCCGCTGCGGAACTTCCCCCGGCAGCGCCAGGAGCCGGGCGGGCGGGCGCAGTCCGGCCCGCCGGTGGTGATGGCTTGCACCTCCCCCAACGGGGTGCGCACGGCTGCCGAGAGAGGTCTGCCGATGCTGCTCGGCATGCACTCCGGCGACGAGGACAAGCAGCAGATGCTCGCCGCCTACCGGGAGGCCTGGCGGGCCTGCGGGCGCGGTGAGGAGCAGCTCGCCCGCGTCGAGCGGGAGCACGTCGCGGCGGGCGTGGTGCAGGTCGCGGACCGGACGGCGGCGGCCCGGGCCGACCTGCTGCGGTCGATGCCGGGCTGGTTCGAGTACGGGCTCGGCGCGCACCGCACGGTCGACGGGCGGGAGCGCCGGATGCGCGACCCGCGCGCGTACACCGAGCTGCTGTGCGACCTGCACGCGGTGGGTACGCCGCGGCAGTGCGCGGACCGGCTGCTGGCGACCGCCGAGCACACCGGGATCCGCCGTTTCGCGCTGCTCGCGGAGGGTTCCGGCGACCGCGAGGCGACGTTGCACAACATCGAGCGGCTCGGCTCGGAGGTCCTCCCCGAGCTGGGCTGACGCCGGGTGCCCGGACAGCCGACGGGGCCGGCCGGTGTGGTCCCGGCCGGCCCCGTCGGCCGGTGTCAGCAGTCGCGCAGCTCGGGCGACTGGTTGAGCAGCTGGGCCCGGACGGACGTGAAGCGCGCGTAGCGCTCCTCGTTCGCCTCGGACGGGGCGAAGACCGCCACCCGGTGGCAGTTCTGGAACGCCAACCGCACGCCGAAGTGCCGCTGGAGGGCGCCCCGGATCGCGTCGCTGGCCATCGCGCGCAGCAGCTGGCCGCGGGCCTGCTCGCTGGGCGGCGGGACGTGGTTGTCGGCGAAGTCGGTGCCGTCGACCTTGGTCTGGGCGACCAGCGAGCTGATCAGCTCCCAGGCGTACGGGAGGGAGGTACGGACGCAGTCGACGAACTCCCTCTCGTCGACCTCGCCTCTCTCGGCCTTCTCGAGCAGGGCCGGTGAGACGTCGAGCGACATTGGGTTCTCCTCTCGCGGTCCACCGCGGCGCGGCCCGCCGGGGTGGTCTTGCGGCTGGTGCGGTCGTTCTCGGTGGTGCGGCCCTGCCCGGTCCGTGCGCGCGAACCGGCCGCCATACCCGCCGACCTGACGGCCGGTCGGGATGACGGATGATCAGACCGCGCCCGGGAGGCCCGGCGAGGGAGCCGCGGGAGCGGTGGTGACGGTGGGCGGGTGGCGCCCGGGCGCACCACCGCCGCACGGGCGTGCGCCGGCGCGCCAGCGTGCGGTCGCACAGGACGACGGACGCTCACACCAGGGTGACAGGCGATCGCTCAGCGCGACGAGCGAATGCGTCGAATACCATCGGAATCGGTGCCGCAACGGCGAGATTGGCCGGATCGTGTCGCAGCGTTCATCGCGAGTCTCCATCCCCGTGGAACGGCACCCGCCGGGCAACGCCGGGCGGAGGCCGCGTGCACGGCCTGTGACCGCGCGGACACCATGGTTCGCCGGATGCGCGAATTCTTCACCCCGTCGTCGCGGAATCGCATCAACTGGCCCCGGTGGGCTAGCGTGGTCGACCGTGCGTCTCGTAATTGCCCGCTGCTCCGTCGACTATGCCGGACGGCTCTCCGCCCATCTCCCGTCCGCCACCCGCCTCATCCTGGTGAAGGCCGACGGGAGCGTCAGCATCCACGCCGACGACCGCGCCTACAAGCCCCTCAACTGGATGTCGCCGCCCTGCACGCTCAAGGAGGCGGACGGCACCTGGACGGTGGTCAACAAGGCCGGCGAAAAACTGATCATCACGCTCGAGGACGTGCTGCACGACTCCTCGCACGACCTGGGCGTCGACCCCGGCCTGGTGAAGGACGGCGTCGAGGCACACCTGCAGGAGCTGCTCGCCGACCGCATGGAGGTCCTCGGTGCCGGTTGGTCGCTGATCCGCCGCGAGTACCCGACCGCGATCGGCCCGGTGGACATCCTCTGCCGGGACGCCGACGGCGCCACCGTGGCGGTGGAGATCAAGCGCCGCGGTGAGATCGACGGCGTCGAGCAGCTCACCCGCTACCTCGAACTCCTCAACCGGGACCCGCTGCTGGCCCCGGTGAAGGGCGTCTTCGCCGCCCAGGAGATCAAGCCGCAGGCCCGCGTCCTCGCCACCGACCGCGGCATCGGCTGCGTAGTGCTCGACTACGACGAGCTGCGCGGCATCGACGACGACAAGCTGAAGCTGTTCTAGGCCGCCCGACCCGCCCCTAGCCCGCCGACGCCGAACCGGTGTCGGTGGGCGTCGGGCTCGTCGGGGCGGTCGCGGTCGGCGAGGCGCTGGTGGTCGGCGACGGCGACGCGGTCGTACTGGTGCCCGTGCTCGGGCTCTTGCTGGTCTGGCCCGGGGCGGGTGCGGTGGTCTTGGTCGCGGTCGGCTTGCGGGTGCCGGTGGTGCTCGCCGAGGCGGACGGCGACTCGGAGTCCGAGGCCGAGGCCGACGCCGAGGGGCTCTCGGACGGGCTGTCGCTCGGTGCGGCGGTCGGGGAGCCGGAGGTGGTGGCCGCGGGCAGGTCGTCCCCGGTGGTGGTGTCGTCCACCGAGGTGCCGGGCAGGGTGCGGCCGTTGCCCGCGGAGTCCTCGCCGCCGGTGTTGAGCCCGATCGCGGCGCCCAGGACGCCCAGCGCCAGCACGGCCGCCGCTCCGGCGATCGCGGCCCGCTTGACGTCCGACCCCTTCTTCGCCGCGGCGAGCCGCCAAGGGGCCTTCGCGATGGCTCTGATGACGGGTCGTCGGCCACCGGTCGACGGCTCCTCGCCCGCGGGCAGCTGCCGGGCCTCGGACTTCAGCAGGTCCAGCATCCGCCGCCCGGCGGCACCGGAGTTGGGGTCACCGAAGGCGGCCCGCAGCGCGACCGCGGACTCCAGTTCGGCGAGCGCCCGCTGGTCCGAGTGCACGCACAGGGCGAGCACCCCGAGCTCGTGGTGGAACCAGGCCTCCTCGGCGGTGGCGCGCAGCACCCGGGCCGCTTCCAGGCCGAGCTTGAGGACGCGCTCCCAGGCCCCCCAGCGCAGCGACAGGGCCAGTGCCGGGGCGGCGGCGCGGGCGAGCCGCAGCACGGCCTCCGGGCGGTCGGCGGCCCGGTCGGCGAGCAGGGCCCCGACGAGGACCTCCGCCTCGGCGGCGATCTGCTCGGTGGTGACCGAGCCGTGCCCGACCCACCAGGAGAAGTGCTCGGCGGCGCCGTACGCGACCGTGCCCGGGTCGAAGCGGCCCGCGAGGAGTTCCTGGACGCCGGTGGTGAGCCGGTGGTGGCCGCCGACGGACACCGCGAGGCCGGCGTCGACGAGTTCGCGCAGTGCGCTCTCGCCGAGGCCGACGTCGATCAGGGCCGGCAGGTGCGGTGCGGTCGGGCACTCGCCGCCGAACGCCAGCGAGAGCCGCAGCACGGCCTGCGCGGACTCACTGAGCCCCTCGGCGAGCCGGACGGCGGGCGCCGCGCTCTCCGCGACGGTCGGCAGCGGGACGGTGCGGCGCAGTTCGCCCTCGAGGACGGCCGGGTCGTCCGGTTCGCTGATCTCCTTGACCAGGCCGAAGACGTTGTTGCGGTCCTCCTGCGCGGCGACCAGGGTGTCCACGGAGATGTCGCGCTGGCGGAGCAGGGCGGCCGCCTGGACGAAGCGCAGCGGCAGGCCCTCGGACTCGAACCACAGGTCGACCGCCCAGGCCCGCTCGGTCTCGTCGAGCTGACGGCCCGCCAGGCGGCCGGCCAGCGCCAGGCAGGCGGACTTGGCGAGGCCGGCGACGGGGTGGTCCTCCAGCCGGAGGCCGGGCGTGAGCACCGGGCTGCCGGGCGGCACGGTGACGAGGAAGGCGCAGTCCGGGGCGGCGTCGAGGAGTTCGGCGAGTTCCTCGTCGTCGACGTCCAGGTCGTCGATCACGACGACGGCGCCGACCTGGGAGAGCAGGGAGGCCAGGGCGCGGCGGTCGGGCCGGTAGCCGGGGGCGTGGTGGGTCGCGGCGAAGAGGTCCTGCAGCAGGTCGGCGCCGGTGCGGTGGTGGCCGCTGAGCCGGACGACGCCGTCCGGGGCGATCCCGGCCGCGGCGTCGGCGACGGCGGCGAGCAGGGTGCTGCGTCCGGAGCCGGCCTGGCCGACGAGGCGGACGGAGCGGCCCTCGGAGAGTGCCGCCAGGAGCCGGGCGATGTCGTCCTCGCGGTCCAGCAGCGGCAGGTCGGCGGCGGCGCTGCCCATGGCGAGCGGCCCGACGGCGGGGCTGGGGCCGAGTTCGGGCCGGTCCTGGCGGCGGTCGCGGATGCGGCGGGGCTCCGGGCGCCAGCCGTCCGGGCAGGGGCGGGCCTCGGAGCCGTCCGGTCCGCCGATCGCCAGCAGCAGGTCTCCGGAGACGACCTCGCCGGTGCGGGGGCGTACGCCTTCCTGCCCGAAATCACCGGTCGGCTGTCCCACGTTCGTGCTCCGCCCATGGTCGGCCGCCGGGCTGCTGCCGGACGGCGTCGGACCGGCCGCGCGCCGGGTCCGAACCCGTGCGGCCGTGCTTGTGAGCGCAGACTTTTCCACACTCGCCGCGCGCAGCACAGACCGGTACCCCCAAGTAACGTTTCGGGTGGTCCTACAGGGGGTGCCGGGGCTTTCGGGGCGGGGCGCAGGGATCAGGCGGTCGGCAGGATCAGCGGCCCGGTGGGGAGGCTCCCGAGGGCGGGCATCGAGGTGCCGTAGGCGTCGGGGACGGTGCCCTCGACGGCGAGGATGCGGTGCAGCCGGGTGGCGACCAGCAGACGCTGGAGCTGGGCGGGGACGTGCCGCAGGACGAGGCGGCGGCCGATCCGGCCGGCCCGCCGGTGGGTGCCCATGATGACGCCGAGACCGGTGGCGTCCCAGAACTCCAGCCGGCCGAGGTCGAGCACGAGGTCGCCCTGGCCGCCGTCGACGGCGGCGTGCAGGACGGCACGGGCGTCGGCGGCGCTGCGCACGTCGAGCCGGCCCTCGATGGCCAGGCCGTTGTGGTCGCCGGTGATGCGCACGCTCTCCTCCTCCGCTCGTCGTTCGGGTTGTTCCGGGGCCCGGGCCGGCCGGGCGTACGTGACGCCGCGCACCGGGGGCCGCGCCGGTCTCCCCCTCGTCTGACGGTCAACCAACTCCGCAGGTTTCTCCCCTTCGGCGGAGTGCGAGGCAACTTCACCCGTCCGAGGGAATATACGCAGGAACTCCCCATACCTACGCTCGATTACCGCCCAAATCACCCGTCTGCGGCAGCATCGTGAGCAAACTCACCCGCGCGGGTGCGCCGTTGTGAGGGCCGGGTCACACGGGGGGCGTCACGCACCCCGCCGCGGCGACCCGGCCCGCGCATCAGCCCTCGTACGGGTAGAAACCGCGGCCGCTCTTGCGGCCGAGATCGCCGGCGGTGACCATGCGGGCCATGACCTCCGGAGCGGCGAACTTCTCGTCCTGGGTCTCGGCGTAGATGTTGCGGGCCGCGTTCACCAGGATGTCGACGCCCGTCAGGTCCGCCGTCTGCAGCGGGCCCATCGGGTGGCCGAATCCGAGCCGGCAGGCGGTGTCGATGTCCTCGGCGGAGGCCACGCCGGACTCGTACAGCCGGGCGGCCTCGACGACCAGGGCGGTGATCAGGCGGGTGGTGATGAAACCGGCGACGTCGCGGTTGACGACCACGACCTCCTTGCCGACGCCCTCGGCGTAGGCGCGGGCCGCGGCCAGCGTCCCGTCGCTGGTCTTGTAGCCGCGGACCAGCTCGACCAGGCGCATCAGCGGCACCGGCGAGAAGAAGTGGACGCCGACGACGCTCTCCGGACGGGAGGTCGCGGCGGCGATCCGGGTGATCGGGATGGCCGAGGTGTTGGTGGCGAGGACGGCGCCGTCCTTGGCGATCTTGTCGAGCTCGCGGAACACGCCCTCCTTGACGTCCAGCCGCTCGAAGACCGCCTCGACGACGATGTCGGCCTCGCCGGCCGCCCCCAGGTCGGTGGTGGTGGTGATCCGGCCGAGCGCCGCCTCCGCCTCCTCCGCGGTCATCCGGCCCTTGCCCACGAACTTCTCGTACGAGGCCCGGATGCCGTCGAGGCCGCGCTGCAGTGCGGCCTCGGTGACGTCCCGCAGCACCACCGGGTGCCCGGCCTGCGCCGAGACCTGGGCGATGCCTGCGCCCATCAGACCCGCGCCGATCACGGCGATCCGCTGGGTGGGTGCGTTGCTCATGGCAGGGTCTCCCGAGTGCTGGTGGGCGCCGGTCGCCGGTCGGGGCCGGGAGGCGCTGGGCGTGGCACGGTCAGGGCGGGGTCCCTCCCCCGGAGCCGCGCCGCTCACGGCCCGTGACTCTAATGCCCCCGGGCGCCGAACGGTGAGAATGTGGAGTGTGATCTGTACCCGACGGCGGAGGGGTTTGGCGCGATGACCGCGGTGCACCCTTTGCTGGCCCTCCTGATCGGCCTGGGGCTGACCGGGGTGCTGGTGCTGCTGCTGCGCTGGACGTACGGCCGCGGGCGCTCCCTGGTGGCCAGGCGGCCGCGCGCCGGCAACCCGGACGAGTACGGGCTGCTGGTGAGCGTCGCCTCGCCGACCGACCCGGACGACGCCCTGCGGATGTCCGCGCTGCTCACCGCCGAGGGGGTGCGGCACACCCTGGTGGAGACCAGCGCGGGCCCGCGGCTCATGGTGTGGCCGGACGACTCCGCGAAGGCCCGGCAGGCCCTCGACCGGCGCTGACGGACCGTCACCGCACCCCTGGGCCACCGCCGGGCCCGGCGCCCTCCCGGGGACCGTCGACGGGCAGGATCCCCAGCTCCTGGGCCAGCACGGCGGCCTGCACCCGGCTGCGCAGGGCCAGCTTGGCCAGGATCCGGCTGACGTGCGTCTTGGTGGTGCCCTCGGCCGTGCCCAGCCGCTCGGCGATCTGGGCGTTGGACAGCCCGGCGCCGAGGCAGGCCAGCACCTCGCGCTCGCGGCCGGTCAGCTCGGCGACGGCGGCCCGGGCCTCCGCCGCACCCTGGCGGCCGGGCCGTGCGAAGGCCGAGATCAACCGGCGGGTCACCGAGGGCGCCAGCATGCCGTCGCCGCGGGCGACCGTGCGGATGCCCTCGACCAGGCCGTCCGCGTCGACGTCCTTGAGCAGGAAGCCCGACGCACCCGCCCGCAGCGCGCCGTAGACGTAGTCGTCGAGGTCGAAGGTGGTCAGCACCAGCACCTGCGCGGCGTCCGCCGCGACGACCTGCCGGGTCGCCTCCACGCCGTCCAGCCGGGGCATCTGAATGTCCATCAGCACCACGTCGGGGCGCAGCTCCAGTGCCAGCCGCACGGCCTCCTCGCCGTCCGCGGCCTCGCCGACCACCTCGATCCCCGGCTCCGACCGCAGGATCATCACCAGCGCGGCCCGCACCGCGGCCTGGTCCTCCGCGACCAGCACCCTGACGGTCATCCGTCCGCCCCCTTCGTCTCGCGCGGCAGCACCGCCCGCACCCGCCACCGGCCGTCCTGCGGCCCCGCCTCGAAGTCGCCGCCCAGCAGCTCGGCGCGCTCCCCCATCCCGACCAGCCCCGCCCCGGCGCCGTGCAGCACACGGCCGGGGCCGGCGTCCTCACGGTAGGGGCTGTCCACGGCGACCACCACGTCGGCGGGCCGGTACTCCACCCGCAGCCGGACGGTGCCGGGGGCGGCGTGCTTGACCGCGTTGGTCAGCGACTCCTGGACGATCCGGTACGCGGCCAGCTCCAGCGGCGCCGGCAGCTCGCCCGGCTCCCCGGACGACGCCGCCTCGAAGGCGAGGCCCGCCTCCAGCCCGGCCGCCCTGGCCCGGTCCAGCAGTGCGTCCAGGGCGGCGAGCCGCGGTGCGGCGTACGACTCCTCGCCGCTCTCGCCCACCGCGAGCGGGCCCGCGGGGGTGCCCCGCCGCAGCAGGCCGATCATGCGGCGCATCTCGGCCAGCCCCTGGACGCTGTTCTCCCGGACGACGGCCAGGGCGGCGACCACCGGGTCGTCCGCCGGGCGGTCCTGGCGGCGGGCGACGGACTGCGCGCCCGTGGCGTGGATGGCGATCGCCGACAGGTGGTTGGCGATCACGTCGTGCAGCTCGCGGGCCATCCGGGCGCGCTCGGCGGAGACCGCGGCCCGGCGGTCCATCTCGGCGAGCAGGGCGGTCTGCTCGGCGCGCAGCCGCTCCGCCTCGGCCCGGTCCTGGTGCCGTCGGAGCAGGTCGGCCGTCCACACCGGGGCGAGGAAGATCAGCCCGCAGAACCCGGCCACCAGCAGCGCGTTCGGCACCTCGGCGTACAGCGCGGTGAGCCCGGACAGCACCAGGGTGGTGGCGCCGCCGGTCAGGTGCAGTACCTTCGCCATCCGCGGCGGGCCGTAGAGCACCGCCGCGTACAGCAGGTCGGTGTACATCACCAGCGTCGCCAGCACCGAGCCGGCGACGAGGCCGGCCGCGAGGACGAGGCCGCCGAGCGTGGCCGTCCAGACCGGCCGGGTGCGCCGGAACAGCTCCAGCCCGGCCATCGCGAACAGCGGCAGCGCCGCCGCCCAGCGCGGCACGCTGTCGGTGCGGTCGTAGGCGCCGAACGCGATCAGCACCAGGCCGCCGAGCAGGCCGGCCAGGGCGATGAGCGCGTCGTGCCGGCGCGGAGTGAGGGTCACGGCACCATCCCACCATCCGCCGCAGGCACCCGGACCCACCTGTGGAAGGAACCTGCCGTACATCGAAGGGCAGAGGCGGGATCACCCCCGGCGACGACGCGCGGGCGCCGCGTGCGCGACAGGCTGGTCCGCATGGTTTCCCTGATCGTCGCCGGTGAGATCGGCTTCTGGGTGGTGCTGGCCGCCGCGCTCGCGGTCCGGTACGGGTTGCGGCTGCGCCGGACGGGCGCCGTCCTGCTGATGCTGCTGCCGGTGGTGGACCTGGTGATCCTCGCGGCGACCGTCGCGGACCTGCGCGGCGGCGCCGTCGCGGACTGGACGCACGGGCTCGCCGCGAGTTACGTCGGCTTCTCGGTCGCCTACGGCCACCACCTGGTGCGGTGGGCCGACGGCCACGCCGCGCACCGGCTCGCCGGCGCACCGCGCCCGGCCGGGCCGCCGAAGTACGGCGCGGCGAAGGCCGCCCACGAGTGGCGGATGTTCGCCCGCACCCTGGCGGCCTCCGTGCTGACCGTCGCGCTGGTGGCCGCCGTGCAGTGGCTGGTCGGCGACGACGCCCGCACCCGTGGCCTGGACTCCTGGTACCCGCGGATGGCCCTGGTGGTCGGCATCAACCTGGTGATCGCCGGCAGCTACACCGTCTTCCCCAAGCGCGGGCCCGGGGCTGCGGCCGACCGCCGGCCGTGAGCGCCGGTGCCGCCGTGCGCTACCGGTTCTCGCCCGGCACCCAGAGGACGTCGCCGATCTCCTTGTTGGCCGTGCGGGCCAGGATGAAGAGCAGGTCCGACAGCCGGTTGAGGTACTTGGCGGTGAGCGGGTTGACGGTGTCGCCGTGCGTCTCGATCGCCGCCCAGGTCGACCGCTCGGCCCGCCGCACCACGGTGCAGGCCAGGTGCAGGTGGGCCGCGCCCGGGGTGCCGGCCGGCAGGATGAAGCTGCGGAGCTTCTCCAGCCCGCCGAGGTAGTGGTCGCAGTCGGCTTCCAGCCGGTCGATGTAGCCCTGCTCGACCCGCAGCGGCGGGTACTCGGGGTTCTCCACCACCGGGGTGGCGAGGTCGGCGCCGACGTCGAAGAGGTCGTTCTGGATCCGCGTCAGCACCGCGGACACGTCGGCCGGCAGCGCGCCGACCGCCAGGGCCACGCCGATCGCGGCGTTGGCCTCGTTGGTGTCGGCGTACGCGATCAGCCGCGGGTCGGTCTTGGTGGTGCGGCTCATGTCGCCGAGGGCGGTCGTGCCGTCGTCACCGGTGCGGGTGTAGATGCGCGTCAGGTTCACCATGGCCGCAGCCTAGCGCCGACGCGGGGCGCGTGTTAGGCGGTGTTAACCAGCCCACACGGTCAGGCGACGTTGACCCTCTGTCCGGGCGGGGCCGCCTCCAGCCAGGCGAGGAAGCCGGTGAGCGCGTCCTCGCTCATGGCGAGCTCCAGCGGGGCGCCGTCGTGCAGGCACCGCAGCACCACCGAACCGGAGAGCAGGGCCAGTTCCTCCTGGCCCTCGGGATAGCGCCGGCCGAGGACCTCGATCTCGGTGCGCGGCAGGACGCGCCGCGGGCGCGGGGCGTACGAGAAGACCCGGAACCACTCGATGGAGTCGCCGCTGTACCGCCCGATACCGAAAACCCACCCCTTGCCGTCGGTCACGTGGACCGGGGCCGGGGTGGGTTGGCCGTTCTCGTCGAGGTCGGGCTGCGTCGAGGCGTCCGCAGGCATTTTGAGCCGGAGACTGCAGTCGAACGTCCCGCCTACTCGCTGGATGACTCGGCGGCGTACCGCGAACACCGTCAGTCCGATCACGGCGAAGGCGACGATCGCCGCGCACACCACAAGGGCGAGGACCATGCTCACCGACCTCCTCGCTCCTGCGTTCCCCGTGACGGCCGTGTCACCGGCCGCCCTGTCCTACCAACTGATACGACAGTCCCGGGGTCACGCTTCCGCGTCCCCGGGACCGTCGGTCGACCCCGCTGTCAGGGTCGGGTGCTCAGGCGTGGGCCTTGAGACCGCGCGCCGCCACCAGGCGGACCTCCGCACGGCGCTCGGCGTGCGCGTCGAGCTCCGACTGGGCGTTCTCCAGCGCGCGCTGGGCGCGGGCGATGTCGATCTCGTCCGCCAGCTCGGCCACCTCGGCGAGGATGGAGAGCTTGTTGTCGGCGAAGGAGATGAAACCACCGTGCACCGCGGCGAGGACCGTCCCGCCGTCGGTGGTGCGGATGGTGACCGGACCGCTCTCCAGCACGCTCAGCACCGGGGTGTGACCGGGCATGATGCCGGTGTCACCGGAGGCCGTACGGGCGACGACGATGGTGGCCGCACCGGACCACACCTTGCGGTCGGCTGCGACCAGCTCGACGTGCAGCTCAGCCAACGTGGGCTCCTAGGCTCTTGAAACCGTCGATTACTCGATGGTTTCGGTAAGAATAACGGGCCCGCACCCCTGTCATGAAACCAGGGACACGGAGATGACCGGGATCACAGCCGCTGTGTGCCGTGAGGGGTGGCCCCCGGGAGACGGGGACCACCCCTCACAGTCACTCGGCCATCACGTCGGCCTGATTACTTCTTCGCCAGCTCGGCAGCGTTCTTCTCGAGGTCCTCGATGCCACCGCACATGAAGAAGGCCTGCTCCGGGACGGAGTCGTACTTGCCGTCCGCGATCGCGTTGAAGGCCTCGATGGTCTCCGACAGCGGCACGGTCGAGCCGTCGACGCCGGTGAACTGCTTCGCCACGTAGGTGTTCTGCGAGAGGAAGCGCTCGATGCGGCGGGCGCGGTGGACGGTGATCTTGTCCTCCTCGCTCAGCTCGTCGATACCGAGGATCGCGATGATGTCCTGGAGGTCCTTGTACTTCTGCAGGATGCCCTTGACGCGGATGGCCGTGTCGTAGTGGTCCTGCGCGATGTAGCGCGGGTCCAGGATGCGGGACGTCGAGTCCAGCGGGTCGACCGCCGGGTAGATGCCCTTCTCCGAGATCGGGCGCGACAGAACGGTGGTCGCGTCCAGGTGGGCGAAGGTGGTCGCCGGCGCCGGGTCGGTCAGGTCGTCCGCGGGGACGTAAATCGCCTGCATCGAGGTGATCGAGTGACCGCGGGTCGAGGTGATGCGCTCCTGCAGGAGGCCCATCTCGTCGGCCAGGTTCGGCTGGTAGCCCACCGCGGAGGGCATGCGGCCGAGCAGGGTCGACACCTCGGAACCGGCCTGGGTGAACCGGAAGATGTTGTCGATGAAGAGGAGCACGTCCTGCTTCTCGACGTCGCGGAAGTACTCCGCCATGGTCAGGGCGGACAGCGCGACGCGCAGGCGGGTGCCCGGCGGCTCGTCCATCTGGCCGAAGACCAGCGCGGTCTTGTCCAGAACGCCCGAGTCCACCATCTCGTGGATCAGGTCGTTGCCCTCACGGGTGCGCTCGCCGACACCGGCGAACACCGACACACCACCGAAGTTCTCGGCGACGCGGTAGATCATCTCCTGGATCAGAACGGTCTTGCCGACACCGGCACCACCGAACAGACCGATCTTGCCACCCGTGACGTACGGGGTGAGCAGGTCGATGACCTTGATGCCGGTCTCGAACATCTCGGTCTTCGACTCGAGGTCCTTGAAGTCCGGAGCCTTGCGGTGGATCGGCCAGCGGGTCGTGACCGCAGCCTCGAACTCCGCCTTGTCGGTGTTCAGCACCTCACCGAGGGCGTTGAACACCTTGCCCTTGGTGATCTGGCCGACCGGCACGGAGATGGCCGCACCGGTGTCGGACACCTCCGCACCGCGGACCAGACCGTCGGTCGGCTGCATCGAGATGCCGCGGACCAGGCCGTCGCCGAGGTGCTGGGCGACCTCGAGGGTCAGGGTCTTCTTGCCCGTGCCGTCGGGGTTCTCCACCTCGACGTGCAGGGCGTTGAACATGTCCGGAATCGCGTCGACGGGGAACTCCACGTCGACGACCGGGCCGATGACCCGCGCGACGCGGCCCGTCGCCGTGGTCGGCTCAACAGTGGTGGTCATACTCATTCGCTCCCGCGGCTAGCGTCGGCGAGGGCGTTGGCGCCGCCGACGATCTCGCTGATTTCCTGGGTGATCTCGGCCTGTCGGGCCGAGTTGGCAAGCCGCGTGAGCGACTTGATGAGCTCGCCGGCGTTGTCGGTCGCGCTCTTCATCGCGCGCCGGCGGGCGGCGTGCTCGGAGGCGGCCGACTGCAGCAGCGCGTTGTAGATCCGGCTCTCGACGTACCGCGGCAGCAGCGCGTCCAGAACGCCCTCCGCCGACGGCTCGAAGTCGTACAGCGGGAAGATCTCGTTCTTGGCCTTGGACTCGTCGCTGAGCTCGACCTCGTCCAGCTTCAGCGGCAGCAGTCGGGCGTCGACCGCCGTCTGCGTCAGCATCGACTCGAACTTCGTCGAGACCAGGTGGAGCTCGTCCACGCCGCCGGTCTCCGCGATGAACGCCTCGATGAGGTCGCTCGCCACGGTCTTGGCGTCGCCGTAGGTCGGCTTGTCGGAGAAGCCCGTCCACGACCCCGCAACCTCGAGGTTACGGAAGTTGTAGTACGAGACGCCCTTGCGACCGATGATGTAGGTCACCACGTCCTTGCCCTCGTCGCGGAGCTTCGCGCTGAGCGCGACGGCCTGCTTGATGGCGTTGGTCGAGTAGCCGCCGGCCAGGCCGCGGTCCGCCGTGATCAGCAGGACGGCGGCCTTGGTGGCCTGCGGGTTCTCGGTGGTGAGCGGGTGCTTGGCGTTGGACCGGGTGGCCACCGCCGTCACCGCCCGGGTGAGCTCATCGGCGTACGGAGTGGAGGCGGCCACCGCGCGCTGCGCCTTGACGATGCGCGACGCGGAGATCATCTCCATCGCCTTGGTGATCTTCTTCGTCGCGGTGACAGAGCGGATCCGGCGCTTGTAGACCCGAAGCTGTGCTCCCATTGGGTCGTTACGTCCTTTCCCTCGTTACCGGACTCAGGCCTGCTCGGACAGGAGCTTGCCGTCAGCCGTGGTGTAGCCCTGCTTGAAGCCCTCGATCGCGCTGGTCAGCGCGTCGACGGTGCCGTCCTCGAGCTTCTGGGTCTCGACGATGCCGGCGAGGATGCCCTTGTGCTCGAGGCGCAGGTGGTCGAGGAACTCGCGCTCGAAGCGGCGGATCTCGGCGACCGGGACGTCGTCCAGCTTGCCGGTGGTGCCGGCCCAGATGGAGACGACCTGCTCCTCGACCGGGAACGGCTGGTACTGGCCCTGCTTCAGCAGCTCGACCATGCGCGCACCGCGCTCCAGCTGGGCCTTGGAGGCCGGGTCCAGGTCGGAACCGAAGGCGGCGAACGCCTCCAGCTCGCGGTACTGGGCCAGGTCCAGGCGCAGGCGGCCGGCGACCGACTTCATGGCCTTGATCTGGGCGGAGCCACCGACGCGGGAGACCGAGATGCCGACGTTCACGGCCGGGCGGATGCCGGCGTTGAACAGGTCGGACTCCAGGAAGCACTGGCCGTCGGTGATGGAGATGACGTTGGTCGGGATGTACGCCGAGACGTCGTTGGCCTTGGTCTCGATGATCGGCAGACCGGTCATCGAGCCGGCGCCCAGCTCGTCGGAGAGCTTCGCGCAGCGCTCCAGCAGGCGGGAGTGCAGGTAGAAGACGTCACCCGGGTAGGCCTCGCGGCCCGGCGGACGGCGCAGCAGCAGGGAGAC
This sequence comes from Kitasatospora sp. NPDC007106, assembly GCF_040634455.1. NCBI lineage: Bacteria > Bacillati > Actinomycetota > Actinomycetes > Kitasatosporales > Streptomycetaceae > Kitasatospora > Kitasatospora sp. NPDC007106. The sequence goes on along the minus strand of NZ_JBEYFP010000002.1, from coordinate 41,582 downwards.
GGAGCGGTAGGCCTCGGCCTGCTTCGACAGGTCGTCGAAGATGATCAGGACGTGCTTGCCGTCGTACATCCACTCCTGGCCGATGGCGGAGCCGGTGTACGGGGCGAGGTACTTGAAGCCCGCCGGGTCGGAGGCGGGAGCGGCCACGATGGTGGTGTACTCCAGCGCGCCGGCCTCCTCCAGGGCGCCGCGAACGGACGCGATGGTGGAGCCCTTCTGGCCCACGGCGACGTAGATGCAGCGGACCTGCTTCTTCGGGTCGCCGGAGCGCCAGTTGTCGCGCTGGTTGATGATCGTGTCGATCGCGACCGCGGTCTTGCCGGTCTGGCGGTCGCCGATGATCAGCTGGCGCTGGCCGCGGCCGATCGGGGTCATCGCGTCGATGGCCTTGATGCCGGTCTGCATCGGCTCGTGGACCGACTTGCGGACCATGACGCCGGGGGCCTGCAGCTCCAGGGCGCGGCGGCCGGTGGAGGCGATCTCGCCCAGGCCGTCGATCGGGTTGCCCAGCGGGTCCACGACGCGGCCGAGGTAGCCCTCGCCGACCGGGACGGAGAGGACCTCGCCGGTGCGCTGCACCGTCTGGCCCTCCTCGATGCCCGAGAACTCACCGAGGATGACGACACCGATCTCGCGGGTGTCGAGGTTCAGCGCGAGGCCGAGGGTGCCGTCCTCGAACTTCAGCAGCTCGTTGGCCATGACCGAGGGGAGACCCTCGACCTTGGCGATACCGTCCATGGCCTCGGTGACCGTGCCGACCTCTTCACGCGAGGCGGCGTCCGGCTGGTACGACTGGACAAAGTCGGCCAGCGCGTCCCGGATCTCCTCCGGACGGATCGTAAGCTCCGCCATCAGGCTTCCCTGCTCTCCTAGTTTGCGATCCTCGGCCCGCCATTGAGGGCCGCAAGTGCTCGACTCTCGGCCGGGTCGGGGTGAACCGGCCGTACGTTTTGCCGGTTCACTCGGTGTGAACCGACGCCCGACCGAGGGTCGGATGATGCTCTTCTTCGGTCAGCCTTCGAGGCCCTGGCGAGCGCCTTCGAGGCGGCTCACCACCGTGCCGTCGATGACCTCGTCGCCGATCTGCACCTTCACGCCGCCGACGACCTCGGGGTCGACGTCGATGTTCAGGTGGATCTGCTTGCCGTACAGGCCGGCCAGGGCGGCGGCGAGCCGCTCCTTCTGCCGGTCCGACAGCGGCACGGCGCTGGTGACCAGGGCCACCACGCGGCCGCGACGGGCGGCAGCGAGCTTGGAGTAGGACTCGAGGCCCTGTTCCAGGCTACGGCCACGCGGGGCGGTGACCAGGGAGACGACCAGGCGGACGGTGCCCGCGTTGGCGCGGCCGCCGAGCAGCTTCTTGACCAGGGCCGCCTTGGCGGCGGCGTCGGCCTTGGGCTCGGTCAGCGCGGCGCGCAGCTCGTGCGAGCCCGCGACGACCCGGCCGAACCGGAACAGCTCGTCCTCGACGTCGTCCAGGGCACCGGCCTTGTCGGCGGCGATGACCTCGGCGTACGCGGAGAGCTCCTCCACCGCGTCGACCAGGTCGCGCGCGCCGGACCAGCGGGACCGGACGAGGCCGGAGACCAGGTCGACCGTCTCACCGGAGACCTGGCCCGTCAGCAGCGTGCCGACGAACCCGGCCTTGTCCTGGCCCGACCGCGAGGGGTCGGTCAGCACGCGGCGCAGCGAGACCTCGCGGTCCAGCAGGGCCGTGACGGCGGTGAGCTCCTCGGCGAGCTTGGCCGCGTCCACCGAGGTGTTGTCGGTCAGGCTCTCGAGGTTCTCCCGGCCGGCGGCCAGGGCCTCGCGGCTGGCGCCGATCACTTGGCACCCGCCGAGGCGGCGGCCTTGGCCTCGAGCTCGTCGAGGAAGCGGTCGATCACACCGCTCTGCCGGGCGTGGTCCTCGAGGGACTCACCCACGATGCGGGACGCCAGCTGGGAGGCCAGCGAGCCCACGTCCTGGCGCAGGGCGGCAGTAGCCTGCTTCTTGTCAGCCTCGATCTGGGCGTGGCCGGCGGCGACGATGGACTCGCGCTGACGCTGGCCCTCCTCGCGCATCTCGGCGACCAGGGCAGCGCCCTGCTCACGGGCGTGCTCGGTGATCCGAGCGGCCTCGTGACGCGCCTCGGCGAGCTCGGCACGGTACTGCTCCAGCAGGACCTGGGCCTCTGCCTGAGCGGCCTCCGCGCGCTCCATGCCGCCCTCGATGGCATCCCGACGCTCCGACAGCACCTTCTCGATGCTGGGAAGGAGCTTCTTGCCGAGGAAGCCGAAGACGATGAAGAAGCAGAGCAGGCCGATGATGATCTCGGGCCATGCGGGGAGGAGCGGGTTCATCTGCTCCTCGGCCGCGATGTGAGCCGCGATGCTCATATCTGGACCTTCCTCGAATGGGTCTGCGGCAGGGGAATTACTTACCGGTGCCGTAGACGAACGGCATGACGATGCCGATGAGCGCCAGCGCCTCGGTCAGCGCGAAGCCGATGAACATGTTGGAACGGATGAGACCGGCGGCCTCGGGCTGGCGGGCCATGGCCTGGACGCCGTTACCGAAGATCAGACCGACACCGATGCCGGGGCCGATCGCAGCGAGACCGTAACCGACGGAAGCGATGGAACCGACGACCTCAGCGAGCTGTGCCATTTCAGCTTGTCCTTTGCGGGGATGTGAACCGGTGGTGGTTGGCCACCGGACGTTTCTGGGTGGGCAGCCAGGGGGCTGCGCGGCTCAGTGCGCCTCTTCGAGGGCACCGGCGATGTAGCTGCTGGCCAGCATCACGAAGATGTAGGCCTGCAGGAACTGCACCAGCAGCTCGAACGCGGTCAGACCGACGGCCACGATGAACGAGGTGGTGCCGTAGAGCGCGCCGATGCTCGGGCTGAGCAGGTACCAGGAGGCGACCGAGAACACGACGATCAGCAGGTGGCCGGCGAACATGTTCGCGAAGGCTCGGACCGCCAGCGTGAAGGGCCGCACGAAGATGTTCGAGATGAACTCGATCGGGACCAGGATGAACATGACCCAGCCGGGGATGCCCGAGGGCCAGCAGAGGTTCTTCAGACCGCCGACGAAGCCGTGCTTCTTGAAGGTCAGCGTCATGTAGGTGACCCACACGACCGCCGCGAGGCCCACCGGGTAGGCGATCCTCGACATCACCGGGAACTGGGCGAACGGGATGATGGACATGATGTTCATCACCCACACGAAGAAGAACATCGAGACCAGCATCGGGACGTACTTCTCGCCCTTTTTGCCGATCGTCTCCAGCACGATGCTTCGCTTGACGAAGTCGTACCCGATCTCACCGACCAGCTGGAGCTTCCCGGGGACCAGCTTCGGCTTGGCGAAGGAGGCCCAGAAGAACGCCACCACCAGCAGGGCGCAGATGATGGACAGAAGCATGGGCTTGGTGAAGTCGACGCTGCCGATGGAGAAGATCGGCTTGAAGTCGAACTCGTTCAGGCCCGGAGCCGGGAAGCCGCAACCGGAGAACAGGTGGCACCCGGCCTCAGAGGCGAGCTGGACGTCAGCACCCACCACAGACTCCTTCGTCATGACGCATGGTTACGGCAACCTCGGTGTGTCGGCGCGGCCCTCGGCCACGGAGCGGCACTGGAACTTGTTGGATTTCTCGCGGACCCTGCGCGGCGCGTATCCCTGCCGCGGGATCTTCGAAGACTTCATGGAGTCGGGGGGCGATCCGTCCGATCATCGGAGCGATCTGGCCGCATCCCGTACTCCGCCGTCGGGACGGACGATAGCAGCCCGTCAGGAGGGCATAAACACCGCCCCCCGTGCGAGGGGGACAGCCCGCCCCCGTCACGGTTGACGCCCGGATTTCGGCTTGTCGTCGCGGGGTTCGGGCTCCACGTAGTAGATCTTGGCCTTCATCGCGCCGCGCACCTGGAAACCCGTCCAGATCAGGGCACAGCCCAGCAACGTGAAGCCGAACACCTTGGTGTCGAAGAGGGTGGTGTTCTTGAACACCGCCAGGACGACCGCGACCAGCAGGATCTGCGTCGTGTAGACGAGCAGCGCGGCTGCCATGAGGATCTGCGGGTTGTTCCTGGTGAGCCGGTCGAGCGCGACCTGGCCGAAGCTGAAGAACGCCATCACAAGGAGGACGGCGGCGAGAGCGCCGATCAGCCCCTTGGTCCCCACGACGAGGGTCGCAATGACGGCGGCGACCAGGCCGGCGACCGCAGTGGGGATTGCGGCGCCTCGGATGATCCGGGCGTCGTGGGACGGCATGTCGGCAGCTCCGGCGGCATGTCGGCAACGGGGGACTGGCATATGGGTGTGCGCGCGGCGGGGGGACGCCGCACCGGGAACCACAGCCGCAGGCCGGCCGCTCGACGGCGAGCCAGTCGAGGAGACCGACCGGGGGTGGAGAGCGCTCCGCCCGTCAGGTCTTTCGGCGTGTTCTCGGTACTCGTGAACGGTATCACAAACTATTTGATGAGAGCTTTACCATGAACGTGTGGTACCTGTCACACCGATGGCCCAAGGGTGCCGCCGTACGGGTGAGGGCTGTTGACGGCCGGTCAGACGCATCGGCGGGCGTGTCGCGGGCGCCCTCGGGGGGCGCCCCGGCCACCTCCGGGGCGCGCGCTCAGCCCTTCGCGCGGCTCCGCTGCCCGACCGCCGTGGCCCCGCTGCCGATCCGGCTCAGCAGTGCCTTGTCCTTGGCGGAGAGCTCGGCCATCGCGGGCGCCCCGGCGGGTGCCGCGGCCTCGTCCGCCGCGCCGCCGAGTGCCTCCGCGGCGGCCTCCGCGCCGGTGGCCGACGCCTCGGCCCGGGCCTTGCGGTAGCGGGGCGGCACGACGGCCTGCACGGCCCGCGGCGCGTGCGGGCGGAAGCGCGGCATCAGCAGCACGACCAGGCCGACCAGGCAGAGCCCGGCGAAGGCCAGCACCACGGTGCGGCCGGTGTTGGCGACCGAGAAGGCGACGGTGCCGAAGGCGATCAGCGCCGCCCAGAAGTACATGATCAGCACCGCGCGGCTGTGCGAGTGGCCGACCTGCAGCAGACGGTGGTGCAGGTGCTGCTTGTCGGCGGCGAACGGCGACTTGCCGGCCCAGGTGCGGCGGACGACGGCGAGCAGCAGGTCGGCCAGCGGCAGCGCGATGACGGTCAGCGGCAGCAGCAGCGGGATGTAGATCGGCACCAGGGCGTGGACGGTGGCGGTCTGCGAACCGGTGCGGGAGGTGATGTAGTCGAAGTCGACGCGGCCGGTGATCGAGATGGCGGCGACGGCCAGCATCAGGCCGAGCATCATCGAGCCGGAGTCGCCCATGAAGATCCGGGCGGGGTGCAGGTTGTGCGGCAGGAAGCCCAGGCACATGCCGATGAGGACGGCGCTGAACAGCGCGGCGGGGGCGGCGTCGTTCACCCCGTAGCCGATCCACAGGCGGTACGAGTACAGGAAGAACGCCATCGCGGCGATGCAGACCATGCCGGCCGCGAGGCCGTCCAGGCCGTCGATGAAGTTCACCGCGTTGACCATCACGACGACCAGCGTGACGGAGATGATCATGCCCTGGGTCGGGGTGACGGCGACCGTGCCGACGCCGGGCACCGGGAGCGAGATGACCGTCACGCCCTGCCAGACCATCACGCCGGCGGCGATCATCTGACCGCCCAGCTTCACCAGGGCGTCCACGCCCCACTTGTCGTCCAGCACCCCGAGGACGAACATGATCCCCGCGCCGGAGAGCAGCGCCCGGACGTCCGCGCTCTGGATGAACAGCCGTCCGATGTTGGTCAGTTGGGAGGCGACCAGCAGGCCGGCGCAGAGCCCGCCGAACATCGCGATGCCGCCGAGCCGCGGGGTGGGCTCGCGGTGCACGTCGCGCGCGCGGACGGCCGGCATCGCACCGGCGGCGATCGCGAACTTCCGCACCGGGCTGACCAGCAGGTACGTCACCGCGGCGGTGACGAAGAGCACCAGCAGATACTCACGCACCACTGGCCTCCTGCATCACGGTCCGACGGATGAGTACGGAGCGTACTCCCGGGATGGTTCGGGGTTCGAGGTGCGTCGCCACGGTCACACCTTATTGAGTCGGACGAGCAGGACGCGCACCGCGGTTCTCCCCGGACGCCGCGGAGGCCGCCCGGGAGCCCCGGACGGCCCCTCCGCACGGCCTCCACGGCCCGCTGCGGCCGCCTCAGCGGCGGCCGGAGAACGCCCGTGCGAGTTCGCGCACACGCGCGGAGATCCGGGCCTGCGGGCCGCCGCGCAACAGCTCCCCGATCAGGGTGCCGACCTCGGCGAGCTCGGCCGGCCCCATGCCCTGGGCGGCGGCCGCGCCGGTGCCCAGCCGGATCCCGGAGGCCTCGGCGGCGGGCGCGGGGTCGAAGGGCAGCGCGCACTTGCCGAGCATCAGCCCGGCCGCGGCGCAGCGCCGCTCGGCGTCGACGCCGCTCAGGCCGAGCGGGCTGACGTCGGCGGTGACCAGGTGGGTGTCGGTGCCGCCGGTCATCGGCCGCACGCCCTGCTCGGCGAGCGCGCCCGCGAGGGCCCGGGCGCCGTCCACGGCCCGGCGGGCGTACGCGGCGAAGTCCTCGCCGGCGGCCTCGGCGAGGGCCACGGCCTTGCCGGCCACCTCGTTCATCGCGGCGCCGCCCTGGGTGAACGGGAAGACCGCGCGGTCGACCCGGTCGGCGAGCTCCACGGTGGACAGCAGCAGGCCGCCGCGGGGGCCGCGGAGCAGCTTGTGGGTGGCGGCGACGGTGACGTCCGCGTACGGCACCGGGGAGGGCGCCAGGCCCGCCGCGACCAGCCCGGTGGTCTGGGCGGCGGAGGCGATCAGGTAGGCGTCGACCTCGTCGGCCACGGCGCGGAAGGCGGCCCAGTCGACGTGCCGGGGGTAGGAGATGCCGCCGGCGATGATCGCCTTCGGGCGGTGCCGGTGGGCGAGCTCGCGGACCTGTTCCGGGTCGATCAGGCCGTTGTCCTCGCGGACGCCGTAGCCGACGAAGTCGAACCAGCGGCCGGAGAAGTTGGCGCGGGATCCGCAGCTGAGGTGGCCGCCGTGCTCCAGCGACATCGCGAGCACCGTGTCGCCCGGCCGCAGCAGCGCCGCGTACGCCGCGAGCATCGCCGAAGTCGCCGACCGGGGCTGGACGTTGGCGTGCGGGGCGGCGAACAGCTGGCGGGCCCGGTCGACCGCCAGCAGTTCGGCGGTGTCGGCCAGCGCGCAGCCGGTGTGGTGGCGCCGGCCCGGGTAGCCCTCGGCGTACTTGTCGATCAGCGGACCGCCGAGCGCGGCCAGCACGGCCGGGCTGGTGATGTTCTCGCCGGCCAGCAGTTGCAGGCTCTCCGCCCGTCGCTCGGCCTCCGCGGCGAGCAGGTCGGCCAGCAGCGGGTCGGCGCGGCGGAGCGCCTCCGCGGGCTCCCAGCGCGCCCCGGTGGCGGGAGCGTCGGTCTCGGTCGGGCCGTGCACGGTGGGGGTGACGGACATGGCGCAGCTCCCGGAAGCGGCGGGCGGGTCCCTCCAGCGTAGGTCGGGGCCGCCCCCGGGGCCGCCCGTGCGCGGCCGCGTTGCGCCGTCGGGGCGGGTGCGGCGCCCGCCGCCGCGGACGGCCCGTCGGCCGGTGTCGACGCCCGCGCACGCTCCGGGCACACGGCGTGCACGGTTTCTCCACCCGATCCCCCGCAATCCCCCGCGCCGTGCGGGCGGGCGGCACCCCGGGGCGGGTGGGGGCGCCCGGAGGGCCTGCCGGGCGCCGTCGCTCAGGCCTGCCCGCGCACTCCCGTCAGGGCGGTGACGACCGGGTCGAGGGCGTCGAATATCTCCTCGCCGCAGTTGCGGAACATGCCGATCGGCGCGCCGTACGGGTCGTCGACCTCGTCGGACTCGGGCGAGGCCGCCAGCAGCCAGCCGCGGAGCGCCGCGGCCGCCCGCACCAGGGCGCGGGCCCGTTCCGGCAGCTGGTCGCCGCCGCGGGGCTCGGGCAGGGTCACGGGGTCGATCCGCCGCACCAGGCGGGTGAACTCCTTGAGGGTGAAGGTGCGCAGGCCGGCCGCGTGGCCCATGGATATCACCTGGGCGCGGTGGTCGAGCGTGGCCGTGAGCACCAGGTCGGCGTCGATGACGTGCTCGTCCAGCAGCTCGCGGCCGGCGAAGCCCGCGCTGTCCACGCCGTACTCGCCGAGCACGGTGGCGGCGTGCGCCTCCATCGGGGCGCCCTCGTGGCCCCACGTCCCGGCGCTCTCGACCACGAAGCGGTGCGAGACGGCGCCGAGCCGGGCGGCCAGCTCGTGGCGGGTGAGCCGCTCGGCGATCGGCGAGCGGCACACGTTCCCGGTGCAGACGAAGAGGATACGGAAGGTGTCGACCGATCGCGGCGCGGCCGCCCGGTACGGGGCGGCCGCGAACCTGGCCGGGCCGGGGCCCGCGGCGTACAGGGACGCAGCGGTCAACTGCCGGCCTCCAGGTCCGGGACGACCTCCCTCAGCTGCTCGACGCTGATCGCGCCCGCCCGCAGCACGACGGGGGTCTTGCCGGTGACGTCGACGATGGTGGAGGCCGTGGCGTGGTCCGCGCGGCCGCCGTCCAGGTAGACCGAGATGGCGTCGCCGAGCTGGCCCTGGGCCTCGTCGCAGGTCGCGGGCGAGGGTCCGCCCGTCTTGTTGGCGCTGGAGACGGCGAGCGGGCCGGTGGTGTTGAGCAGCTCCAGGGCGACGGGGTGCAGCGGCATCCGGACGGCGACGGTGCCGCGGGTGTCGCCGAGGTCCCAGCGCAGCGAGGGCTGGTGGCGGGCGACCAGGGTCAGTCCGCCCGGCCAGAAGGCGTCGACGAGCTCCCAGGCCTGCTCGGAGAAGTCGGTGACCAGGCCGTGCAGGGTGGTCGGCGAGCCGACGAGCACCGGGGAGGGCATGTTGCGGCCACGGCCCTTGGCGTCGAGCAGGGCGCCCACCGCCTCCGGCGAGAACGCGTCGGCGCCCACGCCGTACAGGGTGTCCGTCGGCAGCACGACGAGCTCGCCGCGGCGGATCGCCGAAGCGGCCTCGCGCAGCCCGGTGGCGCGGTCCCCGGTATCGGCACAGTCGTAGCGGCGGCTCATCGGTGCGGTCCCCTTCCGAAGTTCACGGCGAAGTCACGAAGTCACAGGGCGGCGCGGCGGGCGGTGGTGAAGCGCGGCCGGCCGTTGAGGTCGCGGTGGTCGGCGGCGTCCGTCCACCCGCCCTCCTCGTTGAAGATCCAGGGCACCTGGCCGCCCTGGGTGTCGGCGTGCTCGATGACCACCGCGCCGCCGGGGCGCAGCAGCCGGGCGGCGACCCGTTCGATGCCGCGGATGGTGTCGAGGCCGTCCTCGCCGGAGAACAGCGACATCTGCGGGTCGTGGTCACGGGCCTCGGGCGCGACGTACTCCCACTCGGTGAGCGGGATGTACGGCGGGTTGCTGATGACCAGGTCGAAGCGGCCGTCCCAGGAGCGGTCGTCCTCGAAGGCACGGGTGGCGTCGCCCTCGTGCAGGTGGACCCGGGCCCGGTCGGGGCTGGTCGCGACGTTGCGCCGGGTGTAGGCGAGCGCGCCCTCGTCCAGCTCGAAGGCGTGCACGGTGGAGCGGGGCAGTTCCTGGGCGAGGGCGAGGGCGATGGCGCCCGAGCCGGTGCAGAGGTCGACGACGAGCGGCTCGGCGACGTCCATGTCGCGGACGGCGTCTATGGCCCACTCGACGACCGTCTCGGTCTCCGGCCGGGGCACGAAGACGCCCGGGCCGACCTCCAGCTCCAGGTAGCGGAAGAAGGCGTGCCCGGTGATGTGCTGCAGCGGTTCACGGGCCTCGCGGCGGGAGACCGCCTCCCAGTACCGGGCGTCGAAGTCGCCGTCGGGCACGGTGTGCAGCTGGCTGCGCTTGACGCCGTGGACGTGCGCGGCGAGCTCCTCCGCGTCGAAGCGCGGCGACGGCACACCGGCCGCGGCCAACCGCTGGGTGGCCTGCGCCACCTCGGCGAGCAGCAGGTTCATCCGACCACACCTCTGACTTCTCGGGCGCCCGGCCCGGTTCTCAGTTCTCCTGGGCGGCGGCCAGCTTGGCTGCCGCGTCGGCGTCCACGCAGGACTGGATCACCGCGTTCAGGTCGCCGTCCAGCACCTGGTCCAGGTTGTAGGACTTGAAGCCGGTGCGGTGGTCGGAGATGCGGTTCTCCGGGAAGTTGTACGTCCGGATGCGCTCGGAGCGGTCGACGGTGCGGACCTGGCTGCGGCGGGCGTCGGAGGCCTCCCGCTCGGCCTCCTCCTGGGCCGCCGCCAGCAGGCGCGAGCGCAGGATGCGCATCGCCTGCTCCTTGTTCTGCAGCTGGCTCTTCTCGTTCTGGCAGGAGGCAACGATACCGGTCGGCAGGTGGGTGATCCGGACGGCCGAGTCGGTGGTGTTGACGGACTGGCCGCCGGGGCCGGACGAGCGGTAGACGTCGATCCGCAGGTCGTTCGCGTGGATCTCGACCTCGACCTCCTCGGCCTCCGGGGTGACGAGCACGCCGGCGGCGGAGGTGTGGATGCGGCCCTGCGACTCGGTGGCCGGGACGCGCTGCACGCGGTGCACGCCGCCCTCGTACTTCAGCCGGGCCCAGACGCCCTGGCCGGGCTCGGCGCCGCCCTTGGTCTTCACGGCGACGGAGACGTCCTTGTAGCCGCCGAGGTCGGACTCGTTGGAGTCGATGATCTCGGTCTTCCAGCCGACCCGCTCCGCGAAGCGCAGGTACATCCGGAGCAGGTCGCCGGCGAAGAGCGCCGACTCCTCGCCGCCCTCGCCCGCCTTGACCTCCAGGATGACGTCCTTGTCGTCATTGGGGTCGCGTGGGACGAGCAGCAGCCGCAGCTCCTCGGTCAGCTCCTCGCGGCGGGCCTCGGCGGCCTTCGCCTCGGCGAGGAACTCCGGGTCCTCGGCGGCGAGCTCGCGGGCCGCCTCGATGTCCTCGCCGGTCTGCTTCCAGGCGCGGTAGGTACGGGTGATCGGGGTCAGCTCCGCGTAGCGCTTGGCCAGCTTGCGGGCGTTCGCCTGGTCGGCGTGGACGGACGGATCGGCCAGCCTCGTCTCGAGGTCGGCGTGCTCGACGAGGAGCTCTTCGACTGCCTCGAACATGGGGTGGGCCTACTTCCGTGGGTACCGGTGGGGCGAGAGGGGTGGTCCGGCCGCCGAGCGGCGGCGCGGACCGGGGAGATGCGAACGGCGCCGGCCCGACGCCCCCGCGGATGCGCGGGGACGCCGAGACCGGCGCCGTGGAAGCGCTAGGCCTTGCCGCCGCTGAGCTTCTTGCCGAAGCGGGCCTCGAAGCGGGCCACGCGGCCACCGGTGTCCATGATCTTCTGCTTGCCGGTGTAGAACGGGTGGCACGCCGAGCAGACCTCGGCGCGGATCTCGCCGCTGGTCTCGGTCGAGCGGGTGGTGAACTCGTTACCGCAGGTGCAGGTCACCTTGGTCACGACGTACTCGGGGTGAACGTTGGCCTTCAAGGGTCTCTCCTAGGTTTCGGGAGGGCACCGGGTCGGCGGCAGGCAGCCGCGCGTGAACCGGGACCGACGGACCAGTGTGCCAGCACCGGCCGCCTCTTCCCAAACCGGGAGGCGGCCCGGACTATTCCCGGCCCGCCGCACCGACCGGACTGCGGGTCGCGCCGCCCGGGGTGCGGGTGGCGGTGCCCGTGGAGGGGCTGGGGGTGCTGTCGGCGGGGTTGGACGGCTGGATGCTCACCACCGACTGCGGGACGGCCCCGTCTGCCTGCAGGGCGGCCCACAGCTGGCCGGCCTGGGGGGTGCGCGGCACGACCCGGTTCGGGTCGCTGGGGGCGGACACCACCGGCAGCGTCACCATGGTCATCTGGTCCGGGCCGATGCCCTTGAGGGTGTTGGCGAGGCCGACCAGGGCGCTGACCGAGGCGAGCTCGGAGTCGGTGGTCATCGACTTGGTGAGCTTGTCGGCGATCGACCACAGGTGCGCCGGGTTGGAGGTGAGCCCGAGCGCGCCGATCTGCTTCATGATCGACTTCACCATCTGCTGCTGCAGCTCGATCCGGCCGAGGTCGCTGCCGTTGCCGACGCCGTGCCGGGTGCGGACGAAGGCCAGCGCCTGGGTGCCGCTGAGGTGGTGGTTGCCGGCCGCCAGGTGCAGTCCGCTGTCCTGGTCGGAGATGTCGACCGTGGTGGTGACGTCCACCCCGCCGATGGCGTCGATCAGGCCCGCGAACCCGGCGAAGTCCACCTCGACGAAGTGGTCCATCCGCATCCCGGTCAGCTGCTCGGTGGTCTTCACCGCGCAGGCCGGTCCGCCGACCTCGTACGCGGAGTTGAACATCGCGCTGCGTAGGGCCGGGGTGCTGGTGCCGTCCGGGGCGGTGCAGGCCGGCCGGGCGACCAGGGTGTCGCGCGGGATGCTGATCACCGAGGCGGTGGTGTGCTCGCGGTTGACGTGGACGACCATCGCGGTGTCCGAGCGTGCGGTGTCGCCGACCGCTCCGCCGGCCAGCGAGTGGTTGGCGCCCGCCCGGGAGTCCGAGCCGAGCAGCAGGATGTTGAAGGCGCCGCCCACCGAGGCGGGCGGACGGCCGGGGCCGAGCTGGGTGTCGATGTCGACGCTGCGGATGTTGCCGTTGAGCTTCCAGTACGCGTAGCCGGCCGCACCCGCACCCACCAGCAGCAGCCCGATCGCGGTGAACACCGCGATGCGCAGCACCTTGCGGCGTCTGCTCCGGGGCTCTCGCTGATCGGACATCCCCTCCCCTTTCTGCTCGAACGGGGTTTTTCGAGCATAAGGGAATCCCGTCTCCGCCGATCGGCGGAGACGGGAGGGCCGCCCCGGGGCACGACGGCGCCGGGTGCACGCAAAGGGCGAGGCCCCCACCGCGGGTGCGGTGCGGGGCCTCGCCCTGCGGAACGAGCCGGGTCAGTCGCCGGAACCGGGGGTGGTCTTGGCGATCTGCATCAGGAACTCGGCGTTGCTCTTGGTCTGCTTCATCTTGTCCAGGAGCAGCTCGATGGCCTGCTGCGAGTCGAGCGCGTGCAGCACCCGGCGGAGCTTCCAGACGATCGCCAGCTCCTCGTTGCCGAGCAGGATCTCCTCCTTGCGGGTGGAGGACGCGTCGACGTCCACCGCGGGGAAGATCCGCTTGTCGGAGAGCTTGCGGTCGAGCTTGAGCTCCATGTTGCCGGTGCCCTTGAACTCCTCGAAGACCACCTCGTCGGCGCGGGAGCCGGTCTCCACCAGGGCGGTGGCGAGGATGGTCAGCGAGCCGCCGTTCTCGATGTTGCGCGCGGCACCGAAGAACTTCTTCGGCGGGTAGAGCGCGGTCGAGTCGACACCACCGGACAGGATGCGGCCGGAGGCCGGCGCCGCCAGGTTGTAGGCGCGGCCGAGGCGGGTGATCGAGTCGAGCAGGATCACCACGTCGTGGCCCAGCTCCACCAGGCGCTTGGCCCGCTCGATGGCGAGCTCGGCGACGGTGGTGTGGTCCTCGGCCGGACGGTCGAAGGTCGAGGAGATGACCTCGCCCTTCACCGACCGCTGCATGTCGGTGACCTCTTCCGGACGCTCGTCGACGAGGACGACCATCAGGTGGCACTCGGGGTTGTTGTGGGTGATCGCGTTGGCGATCGCCTGCATGATCATCGTCTTGCCGGTCTTCGGCGGGGCGACGATCAGACCGCGCTGGCCCTTGCCGATCGGCGACACGAGGTCGATGATCCGGGTCGTCAGCACACCCGGGTCGGTCTCCAGGCGCAGCCGCTCCTGCGGGTACAGCGGGGTCAGCTTGCCGAACTCGGGGCGGTTGCGGGCACCGTCCGGGTCCATGCCGTTGACCGAGTCGAGGCGGACCATCGCGTTGAACTTCTCGCGGCGCTCGCCGTCGCGGGGCTGGCGCACCGCACCGGTGATGGCGTCGCCCTTGCGCAGGCCGTGCTTGCGCACCTGGGCGAGCGAGACGTAGACGTCGTTCTGCCCCGGCAGGTAGCCGGAGGTACGGACGAACGCGTAGTTGTCGAGGATGTCGAGGATGCCCGCGACCGGGATGAGGACGTCGTCCTCGCCGATCTGCGGCTCGGGGGTGCCGCCCTCGAAGCCCTCGCGGCGGCCGCGGCCACGGCGGTCGCGGTAGCGGCCGCGACGACCCCGGCGGCCGTCGCCGAACTCGTCGTCGTCGTAGCCGCCGGCCTGCTGCCCGGCGGGCTGGCCCTGGCGGCCGGCCTGGCTGTCCTGCTGGGTGCCGGCCTGCTGCTGGCCCTGGCCGGGCTGGCGCTCGGCCCGGTCGCGGTCGCGGCGGTTGCGGCGGTCGCGGCGGGACTCGCGGCCCTCGGCGTCCTGGCCCTCGGCGGCGGCCTCGGTGCGCTCGCCGCCCTCGCGGCGGTCGCGCCGGTCACGGCGGTCGCGGCGCTCGGTGCGGGTCTCGCCCTCGGCGGGGCGCTGCTCGGCGGTGCGGGTCTCGGCCTTGGCCTCGGCGACCACGGTGCCGGCCTGCTCGGCGGCGGCCTCGGCGGCCGGGGCGCCGGCGGCCGAGGTGGCACGGCGGCGGGTGCGCTCGGTACGGGCCGGCGCGGCCTCGGCGGCGGCCTGGACGGGGATCTCGATCTGGGCCTGCGGCTGCTCCGCGGGGGCGGCGGCAGCGGCGGCGGTGGCACGGGTGCGGCGGGCCGGCTTCTCCTCGGCGGCCGGGGCGGCGGGCGCCTCCTCGGCGGGGGCGGCGGCAGCGGCCTTGGCGGTGGTGCGCTTGGCGGCCGGAGCGGGCGCGGCGCCGCCGGCGAGCAGCGGGTCGCCGCCGCTCTTCTCCTTGATGGCCTCGATGAGCTGGCTCTTGCGCATCCGTCCGGTACCGCTGATACCGAGGCCCGTGGCGAGCTTCTGCAGCTCGGCGAGGACCAGGCCGTCGAGGCCTGCGGCGGCGCTGCGACGGCGCCTGGCCGGGGCCGCGGGGGCGGCGGCTGCGTCCGACGCATCTGCGTCCGGGCGCGCGCCCATCAGATCGGTGGTGTCGCTCACTAAGGGTCCTTCCCTGGAGCGGACGTCGGCCTGTCTGGCTCGGCGACCGGTTGTGCTGTCCTGACCAACGCCGAATCACGCTGGTCCGAGGCGGTCGTCCCCCCGAAAGGACCAGCCGATCGGGTGGACGCTGCGAAAGTGCGGTGCACTGTGGTGCGAAGTGGCGCGGTGGGCCGGTTCTCGTGCCGGCCTCGCTGCCTGTTTGGTTCCCGGGCCCCCGTCGCGTGGCGGTACCTCGGGCTCCGCCCGCCCGTGCCTCAGTGCGGAGGCCGCGGGTGGGAGTCAGGTGCCGTCACGGCTTCGGGATGCGCCTCAGTCGCGCAGGCAGGCTGCGTACGCGCTGTGGTGGGCTCCCGGAAAATCGTGGTCCCGTCCTTCCGGACCCTGCAGGTGCGGACGGTGCCAACCTGAAGGGGCGGGATCGGGACGCGGCGCACCGAACCCCGGAGGATGTCTGGTGCAGCAATGAGGTTAACACTACCGACCCCCTGACACATTCCCCAGCCCTGTTGTTGTCAATCGTTTCCGTTCCCGCGGGTGTGGCCGCGTTCGGTGTCGGCTCAGACGTCGAGCGGCAGCACGCACGCACCGGCACGGTCCAACTCCAGCCGGTGGGCGGCGAACCCGGGCCCGGCGAGGCCGAGCACCTTCTCCGCCGAGGCCTCGTCGGTGAGTGCCAGCACGGTCGGGCCCGCTCCGGAGATCACGGCCGGGACGCCGTGCGCGCGCAGGGCGGCCACCAGGGCGGCGCTGTCGGGCATCGCCGAGGCGCGGTAGTCCTGGTGGAGGCGGTCCTCGGTGGCGGTGAGCAGCAGCTCGGGACGGCGGGTGAGGGCCTCGACCAGCAGCGCGGCACGGCCGGCGTTGACGGCGGCGTCGGCCAGCGGGACGGTCTTGGGCAGCAGGCCGCGGGCGGTCTCGGTGAGCACCTCGGTGGCGGGCACGAAGACCACCGGGACGACCTGGTCGGACGGGTCGAGCACGATGGTGCGGGCGCCGTCCTCGGCCGTCCAGGCGACGGTGAAGTTGCCGCGCAGGCAGGCGGCCACGTTGTCGGGGTGGCCCTCCAGCTCGGAGGCGAGGGCGAGCAGCGCGTCGTCGTCGAGCGCGTGCGCGCCGCCGATGGTGACGGCGCGGGCGGCGACGATGCCGGCGCAGATGGCGGCGGAGGACGAGCCGAGGCCGCGGCCGTGCGGTATGCGGTTGGCGCAGACCACCTCCAGGCCGCGGGGCTGGCCGCCGAGGCGGTCGAAGGCGGCCCGCATGGCGCGGACGACCAGGTGGCGCTCGTCGCGCGGCAGGCTGTCGCTGCCCTCGCCGGCGATGTCGACCGAGAGGCCGGAGTCGGCGACGCGGACGACCAGGTCATCGTAGAGACCCAGGGCGAGTCCGAAGGCGTCGAAGCCGGGGCCGAGGTTGGCGCTGGTCGCGGGGACCCGGACCCGGACGGCGGCGGCACGGAACGCAGGACCGGCCATGCGGTGGACTCTCCTGGGGAGTGAGGGCTGCCCGACGGGGGTGGGGCCAGCGGTGGTACGGCGGCGGGGGACCCGCATTGCAGGGACACCCGGCGGGTGCGGGAATGTGCGCACCGATGCGCGTCCCGACGGAACCAGCCTATCGAAGACAGGTTCCACAGCGGTACACCCTGCTCGGCACCGATCTGCCGTGTTGCCGTTTGTGGCCGGATTCGATGCGGAAATGGGTCGGGAAATCGGCGCGGAATCAACACGTACGTGTCATCGCGGGACGGCCGCGGGCCGACCCCCGAAAGGGTCGGCCCGGGGCACGCGGTGCGGCTGAACCGCCGTCAGTCGAGCAGTCCGAGGCGGAGCGCGGCGGCCTCGGCGTCGACCGGGACGATCTCCGGGCGCTGCGGGGCGCCGGCCACCGCCCAGTCCGGGTCCTTGAGGCCGTTGCCGGTGACGGTGCAGACGATCCGCTGGCCGGGGTCGACCAGGCCGGCCTCGGCCTTGGCCAGCAGGCCGGCCACGCCGGAGGCCGAGGAGGGCTCCACGAAGACGCCCTCCTTGGAGGCCAAGAGCCGGTAGGCGGACAGGATCTGACGGTCGGTCACCTTGTCGATGAGGCCGCCGGAGTCGTCGCGCGCGGCGATCGCGTACTCCCACGAGGCCGGGTTGCCGATCCGGATCGCGGTGGCGATGGTCTGCGGCGAGCGGACGGGGGCGCCGTCGACGATCGGGGCCGAACCCGCCGCCTGGAAGCCCCACATGCGCGGGGTGCGGGTGGCCAGGCCGTCCGCGGCGTACTCCCGGTACCCCTTCCAGTACGCGGTGATGTTGCCCGCGTTGCCGACCGGCAGGACGTGGATGTCCGGGGCGTCGCCGAGCATGTCGACGATCTCGAAGGCGGCGGTCTTCTGGCCCTCGATGCGCACCGGGTTCACCGAATTCACCAGCGCCACCGGGTACTTCTCGGACAGCTCGCGGGCGAGCGTGAGGCAGTCGTCGAAGTTGCCGTCCACCTGCAGGATCTGGGCGCCGTGGATGATGGCCTGGCCCATCTTGCCGAGGGCGATCTTGCCCTGCGGCACGAGCACCGCCGGCACCATCCCGGCCCGCACCGCGTAGGCGGCGGCGGAGGCCGAGGTGTTGCCGGTGGAGGCGCAGATGACGGCCTGGGCGCCGTCCTCCTTCGCCTTGGAGATGGCCATCGTCATGCCGCGGTCCTTGAAGGACCCGGTGGGGTTGGCGCCCTCGACCTTGAGGTACACCTCGCAGCCGGTGCGCTCGGAGAGCACCCGGGCGGGGACGAGGGGCGTGCCGCCCTCCAGCAGGGTCACCACGGGCGTGGCCGCGGTGACCGGCAGCCGGTCGCGGTACTCCTCGATCAGGCCGCGCCACTGGTGGGTGCGGGCGCCGCTCACTCTGCTCTCGGCGATGGCGTTCATGTCGATTACTCCCCTTCGACCCGCATGATGCTGGCCACGTCGCGCACGCTGTCCAGCGCGCGGAGCTTGTCGACCGTCGCCGACAGCGCGGCGTCGGTGGCGCGGTGGGTGACCACGACGAGCGAGGCGTCGCCGTCGCGGCCCTGCTGGCGCACGGTGTCGATGGAGACCCCGTGCTCGGCGAAGACGGACGCGACCTGGGCGAGCACGCCCGCGCGGTCGTCGACGTCCAGGCTGACGTGGTAGCGGGTGACGACCTCGTCCATCGGCTTGGCCGGCAGCTTGGTGTACACCGAGTCGCCCGGACCGGTGGCGCCGGCCAGCTTGTTGCGGCAGACGGCGACCAGGTCGCCGAGGACGGCGGAGGCGGTCGGCGAGCCGCCGGCACCCGGGCCGTAGAACATCAGCCGGCCGGCCGCCTCGGACTCCACGAACACCGCGTTGTACGCCTCGCGGACGGAGGCCAGCGGGTGCGTCAGCGGGATCATCGCGGGGTGGACCCGGGCGGTCACCGACTCGCCGTCCGCGGCACGCTCGCAGATCGCCAGCAGCTTGACCACGCAACCCATCTGCTTCGCCGAGGCGATGTCCGCGGCGGTCACCTCGGTGATGCCCTCGCGGTAGACCTCGGCGGCGGTCACCCGGGTGTGGAAGGCGATGCCGGCCAGGATCGCGGCCTTGGCGGCGGCGTCGAAGCCCTCGACGTCGGCGGTCGGGTCCGCCTCCGCGTAGCCCAGCGCGGTGGCCTCCTCCAGCGCCTCGGAGTACCCGGCGCCGGTGGTGTCCATCTTGTCGAGGATGAAGTTGGTGGTGCCGTTGACGATGCCCAGCACCCGGTTGACCTTGTCGCCGGCCAGCGACTCGCGCAGCGGGCGGATCAGCGGGATCGCACCGGCCACCGCGGCCTCGTAGTACAGGTCGACACCGGCCGCGGCGGCCTTCTCGTGCAGTTCGGCGCCGTCCTGGGCGAGCAGCGCCTTGTTGGCGGAGACCACCGAGGCGCCGTTGGCGAACGCCGAGAGGATGTGCTGTTTGGACGGCTCGATGCCGCCGACCACCTCGACCACCACGTCGATGTCGCCGCGGTTGACCAGGGCCTCCGCGTCGGTGGTGATCAGGTGCTCGGGCACCCCGGGGCGCGGGCGGCCGGCCCGGCGCACGGCGATCCCGGCGAGTTCGACCGGAGCGCCGATCCGCGCGGCGAGGTCGTCGGCCGTCGTCGTCATGATGCGCGCCACCTCGGAGCCCACCACACCACAGCCCAGCAACGCCACCTTCAGCGGGCGCGTACGCATCATCCGACTCCGCTCTGCATTCTCGGTCTCCGCCGGGCAATTCCCCGTGCCCGACGGTATTCGGTCTCTACCAGTCTCCGGGACTTTCCGCACGGATCTACGGCCGGTCCATGATCTGAGACAAGGATTTCGTCAGCCGATATCCAGACGCAGGAGATCCTCCTCCGTCTCGCGCCTGACGATCACCCGGGCCGCACCGTCCTGGACGGCGACCACGGGAGGCTTGAGGGCGTGGTTGTAATTGCTGGCCATCGACCGGCAGTACGCGCCGGTGGCCGGCACCGCGATCAGGTCCCCGGCGGCCAGGTCGGCCGGCAGGAAGGCGTCGCGGACCACGATGTCGCCGGACTCGCAGTGCTTGCCCACCACGCGGACCAGCATCGGCTCGGCGTCGCTGGTGCGGGAGACCAGGGCGACGGAGTACTCGGCGTCGTACAGCGCGGTGCGGATGTTGTCCGACATGCCGCCGTCCACGCTGACGTAGGTGCGCAGGCCGTCCAGCGGCTTCACCGTGCCGACCTCGTACAGGGTGAAGGCGGTCGGGCCGACGATCGCGCGGCCCGGCTCCACCGAGAGCCGCGGTGCGGCCAGGTCGGCGGCGGAGCACTCGCGGCGGACGATCTCCGCCAGCGAGGCGGCGATCTCGGCGGGCTCCCGCGGGTCGTCCTCGCTGGTGTACGCGATGCCGAGGCCGCCGCCGAGGTCGATCTCCGGCAGCTCGATGCCGTGCTCGTCGCGGATCTGCGCCAGCAGGCCGACCACCCGGCGGGCCGCCACCTCGAAGCCCGCGGTGTCGAAGATCTGCGAGCCGATGTGCGAGTGGATGCCGCGCAGCTCCAGGGCCGCCGGGTGGGCGAGCACCCGGCGGACGGCCTCGGCCGCGGCGCCGCCGTTCAGCGACAGCCCGAACTTCTGGTCCTCGTGCGCGGTGGCGATGAACTCGTGGGTGTGCGCCTCGACGCCGACCGTGATCCGGATCAGCACCTTCTGGCGGACGCCCTGCCGCTCGGCGACCGCCGCCAGCCGCTCGATCTCCTCGTAGGAGTCGACGACGACGTGGCCGACCCCGGCCTTCACCGCCTGCTCCAGCTCGTGCACCGACTTGTTGTTGCCGTGCAGCGCCAGGCGCTCCCCCG
Organism: Kitasatospora sp. NPDC007106; assembly: GCF_040634455.1. Classification (NCBI taxonomy): domain Bacteria; kingdom Bacillati; phylum Actinomycetota; class Actinomycetes; order Kitasatosporales; family Streptomycetaceae; genus Kitasatospora; species Kitasatospora sp. NPDC007106. The sequence goes on along the minus strand of NZ_JBEYFP010000002.1, from coordinate 21,252 downwards.
GCATGCCGGCGGCCAGCGCCACGGCCAGTTCGCCGCCGCTGCACACGTCGAGGTTGAGGCCCTCCTCGTGCAGCCAGCGGACGACCGCCTTGGAGAGGAACGCCTTGCCGGCGTAGTAGACGTCCGCGTCCGTGCCGAACGCGTCCCGCCAGGCGCGGGCCCGGGCCCGGAAGTCCGCCTCGTCCATCAGGTAGGCGGGGGTGCCGAACTCGGCCGCCAGCGCCTTCACGTCGAGGCCGCCGACGGTCACCACGCCGTTCCCGTCGCGGGTGACGGTCTTCGACCACACCTTCGGGTCGAGCGCGTTCAGGTCGCTCGGCGGGGCGAGGTAGTGGCCCTCGGGCAGCACGTCGCCGTGGCGGGGGCCTGCGGGGTGGGCGGAGCGGCTCATCTGTGGCTACTTCCTTGGCTTATGGCGAGGGGCGGCGCACGGTCTCCTTCGACCGTCCGCCGCCCCCGTCGTGCGCATGGGGGTCGTGCTTACATCCGCTCGGGGGCGGAGACGCCGAGCAGCGTCAGGCCGTTGGCGAGCACCGTTCGCGTCGCCTCGACCAGCCAGAGGCGCGCACGGTGCGTGTCCGTGAGCTCCTCGTCGCCCTTCGGCAGGAACATGCAGTTCTCGTACAGGCGGTGGTATTTGCCCGCGAGGTCCTCCAGGTAGCGCGCGACCCGGTGGGGCTCGCGCAGCTCGCCGGCCGTGGCGATGACGCGCGGGAACTCGCCCAGCGCGCCGAGCATGTCGTTCTCCCACTGGGTGGAGAGCAGCTCCGGCTTGAAGTCCTCGGCCGCACCCTTGTCGACGCCGAGCTCGGCGGCCTTGCGCGCGACGCCGCACATCCGGGTGTGCGCGTACTGCACGTAGAAGACCGGGTTCTCGTTCGACTGGCTGGTGACCAGGTCGATGTCGATGGTGATGGTGGAGTCGGTGGAGGAACGCGCCAGCATGTACCGCGCCGCGTCCACGCCGATCCAGTCGACGACGTCGTCGATGGTGATGATGTTGCCGGCGCGCTTGGAGAGGCGGACCTCCTGGCCGTCGCGCAGCATCTTCACGAACTGGCCGATGCGGACCTCGATGTTGCGGTCCATGTCGTCGCCGGCGCAGGCCGCGATGGCCTTGAGCCGGTTGACGTAGCCGTGGTGGTCGGCGCCGAGCATGTAGACGGAGACCTCGGAACCGCGGTCCCGCTTGCTCAGGTAGTAGGCGGCGTCGGCGGCGAAGTAGGTGGTCTCGCCGTCGGCCTTGATCAGGACGCGGTCCTTGTCGTCGCCGAAGTCCGTGGTGCGCAGCCAGATGGCGCCGTCCCGGTCGAAGACGTGGCCCTGCTCGCGCAGCCGGTCGATGGCCTGCTCGACGGCGCCCGAGTCGTGCAGCGACTTCTCCGAGAACCAGGTGTCGAAGTGCACCCCGAACTCTTCCATCGACCGCTTGATCTCGGCGACCATCAGCGTGAGGCCCTCGGCCCGGAAGACCCGGAGCTGCTCGTCCTCGGGCAGGTCGAGCACGCCCGGCACGCCGTCGGTGATCGCCTTGGCGATGTCGGCGATGTACTCGCCGACGTAGCCGTCCTCGGGGACGGGCTTGCCGTTGGCGACGGCCTGCAGCGACCGCGCGAACTTGGTGATCTGCACGCCGGCGTCGTTGAGGTAGTACTCGGTGGTGACGTCGGCACCGGTGGCGCGCAGCACGCGGGCCAGCGAGTCGCCGACGGCCGCCCAGCGGACGCCGCCGATGTGGATCGGGCCGGTCGGGTTGGCCGACACGAACTCCAGGTTGATCGTCAGGCCCTTGAGGGCCTCGTTCCGGCCGTACGCCTGGCCGGCCTCGACCACCGTGCGGGCCAGCAGGCCCTGGGTGGCGGCGTCGAGGGTGATGTTCAGGAAGCCCGGACCGGCGATGTCGACCTTCGCGACGCCGGTGGTCTCTCGCAGGCGGGCGGCCAGCAGGTCCGCGACGGCGCGCGGCGGCATGCCTGCCGGCTTCGCGAGCTGGAGGGCCACGTTGGTGGCGTAGTCACCGTGGTCCCTGTTCTTGGGCCGCTCGACCGTCACGTGCTCGGGCACGGCGACGGCCAGCTCGCCCGCCTCGACGGCGGCGCTCACTGCGGCCTGGACTGCCTGGGAAAGCTCTGCGGGTGTCACGACGCCAAGCGTAGGCGAGACGGGGTGTCCGTCCGCCACCCGGTTTACCCGTTGAGACGCGTTGCACCAGGGAGCGGGACCGTCAAGGGCGATCTGTTCGCCGAGAGCGGAATGCGACGGAGGGCTCCGGGCGCTCGCCGCCGCCGCCGAAGGCGTATCCGGACGGGCCGCCCCCGCCGTCCCCCGCCGCCGGGTCCTGCCGCAGCAGCCGGCGCACCAGGGCGACCAGGTCCGCCGGGTCGAAGGGCTTCGCGAGGTAGCCGTCCACGCCCACCGACTCCCCGCGGTCGAGATCGGCCGGCGTGCAGGCGCTGACGATCGCGATGGGCAGCGCCCGGGTCTCGGCGGAGGCGCGCAGCCGGGCGGCGGTCTTCAGGCCGTCGAGCCGCGGCATCACCACGTCCAGCGTGACCACGTCGGGGCGCACCCGGCGGACGACCTCCAGGCACTCGGCGCCGTCGGCAGCGGTGACCACCTCGAAGCCCTCGAGCTCGAGGTTCACTCTGATCAGCTGGCGGATCACCTCGCTGTCGTCCACCACGAGGACCCGCCCGGACGTTCCCGGCACATCACCGAGGGTAGCCGCGCGCCCACCCCCGCGTCCGGCCTTTCCCCACTTCCGCCCTCCGGGCCGCGGCCGCGCCGCCCCGCGAAACCCGTGCACGGATCACCCGTCGGGCCTGGTAGTGTTCTCCACGTCGCAGCAAGCGACGGCCGAAAGGCCCCCGTAGCTCAGGGGATAGAGCACCGCCCTCCGGAGGCGGGTGCGTAGGTTCGAATCCTACCGGGGGCACTTCACAGCAAGTGCAGCAAAGGCCCAGCCCAGCGGATCACACCGCCAGGCCGGGCCTTCGTCGTTTCCAGGGCAGGAATCCGCCCGTGCCACTCACGTGCCAGATGCGTCCGGCTCCCTCGACTCAGGAACCCGCCGGCGGCCCCTCCCCCGGGCCTTCTTGATCGCGGAGTCCCTCCCGCGGGCGATCAGGAGGTCCCGCTCGCCCCGCATGTGCTGGTAGCGCAGGGCGGCGTCCATGGTCGAGTGCCCCATGCGGTGCATCAGCTCCCGGGTACTGGCCCCGGTATCGGCGGCCAGGTTGTTGCCGGTGTGGCGGAGATCGTGGAAGCGGATGCTGTCCGCCTCGGTCTCGCCGAGGGCCCGGCTCCAGTCCACCTCGGAGTCGGCCAGCGCAGTTGTCCACACGCTGTGGAAATTGCTCCTCCGCAGCAGGCCGCCCCGAGGGCCGACGAAGACCCGCCCCGCAGCCCCGTCCTCGCCGAACCAGCGCAGGTGCTCCGCCAGCTCGGCGACGATCGAGGAGGGGAAGGCCACCGGCCGCACGCCCGCGTCGCTCTTGGGCCGCTTGACCTTGAGCTGGCCGGTCTGGAGTTCGGCCTGAGCCCGCCGGACCCGGACGATGCCCTTGTCCAGGTCCACGTCCCGCCGACGGAGTGCGGCGAACTCCCCGAAGCGGAGCGTGGAGAAGGCCGCCATCAGCACGAGTGCCCGGTAGCGCGGCTCGATCGAGTCGGCGATCGCGTAGACCTCCGCGATGGTGAGCACGGGACGCTCGGCGGAGACCTCCTTGTCTGCGCCCTTGATCCGGCACGGGTTCCGCTCGATCAGGCCGTCCTCGTCCGCGGCCGTGTTCAGGATGGCCCGCAGCACCCGGTACGACTTGGCGACGGTCGCGGCGCCCACCTCGGCTTCGAGCATCGCGGAGCGCCACGACCGGACACCGGCCGTCGTGATGGCTGCGACCGTCCCGGCCCCGAAGGTCGGCTTGATGTAGAGGCGGAGGACGCCCTCGTACCTCTCCAGCGTCCGATCAGCGAGACCCCGCTCCCGGAGCCAGGTGTCCGCGTAGTCGCCGAAGTTCACCTGCCCCGCGTCCGGGTCTTTGAGCTGGCCCCGCGCCATGTCGGCTTCGAGCAGCGTCAGGGCCAGCTCGGCGTCCGTCTTGGTCGGGTAGGTCTGCTCGGCCGAGCGGAGCTGGCCGGTCACCGGGTGCCGGTAGCGGGCCTGCCAACGGCCGGAGGGGAGCTGGCGGACCGAGCCGAAGCGCCGACGGTTGCCCTTCGTGTTCGCCATCAGGCCACCACCCGCAGGCGGCGCGGCCGGGCGACGGCCCGGACGGTGTTGGCCGCGATGTAGTCGGCGAGGACGCTCTCCTTGATGCGGACGTGGCGTCCGACCTTCACGAAGGCGATCCGGCGTTCGGCGATCAGGCGGCGCGGGAAGCGCTCCTTGCTGGTCTCCCAGGTGCCGAGCAGCTTGGCAACCTCCTCCACGGTCAGCAGGCGGTCCATGTGCTGTTGTCCTCCTCATTGGCGAGTTGGGTCATGAGTTCCTGGCGGTCGGTGGTGCGGCGTGCATGCAGCTCGCGGGCGATGGCGGCGGCGAGCATCGATTCGCCGGGCGAGTTGCCTGCTCCGGCAAAGCTCCAGTTCGCGAGGACGAGGGTTTCGGCGTCGGCCAGGTCGTCGAGGTCGGGCAGGCCGGCGGCGAGGAGCCGCTCGCGCAGGCCCCGGTGGGCTTCGGCGGCGCGGTAGTCGGCGCGGACCTGGCGGAGCGCGCCGAGGGTGGTCGAGTAGGTCGGGGACTTGCTGGAGAAGTGGCCGCGGAAGCCGAGCATGTGCGACCAGTGCGCCAGCAGCCGGTCCGGGTACAGGCCGTCCAGGTCCCAGCAGGTCTCGATCAGGCGCCGGGTGTGGGCGGGCAGTTGGTGCCGGTCGAGTTCGTGGCGCTCCAGGATGCGCCGGTCGACAGTCTCGGTCGTCTCGGCGGACTTGGCGACGTAGGAGGCGACGGCCTGTTCGGAGATCTCGCCGGAGCCGAAGGCGCCGATCGGACAGACGTCCACCTGCTCGCCCCAGCGCAGGATGCGAGCCGGGAGATCTCCGGCGGCCGCCACGGGCACGGCGGCGCGGGCGGCGGCGGCGCGGATCGCGGCGTCCAGCAGGGCCACGGTCGCCCAGTCGGGCGGGGGTGTGCCGGGTCCCTTGGGCCGTCGATGCGGATCACGGCGTGAAAGTGGACGGCGCCGCGGTGCTGGAACTCGGCGACCTTCCCGAACGACAGCTTCGCCTGCTCCTTGAACTCGTACTGGTACAGCCCGGCCATCTTCGCCATGACCCGGAACAGGTAGATCGTGAAGCGCCGCCACAGGTCCGGGGCGTGGTTGTTCCACAGCACCGCGTGCACGTAGTCGTACCGGTCCGCATCGAGCGGGGTACCGAGGGCGGGCGAGCCGTCGGGGTGGACGGTGCCGCAGCGGCAGACGCCCCGCTCGGGCCGGTTGTGGACCGGGCCGAAGGACGGCGCGGTGAGGGTGGCGAACACCCGAGGGTGCTGACGGACCGCGACTGGCACGCCCTTGTCCTGGTCCCCGGCGAGGCCGGCTCGGATCAGGTGGAAGGTGTCGGCGGAGTAGGTGCGGGCGCAGGACGGGCAGCGGGAGGCCCGCCGGTTCCCGCACGCGACCTTCAGCCGGTGGCCGGGCTCGTGCTGGGTCGAGTACCGGTGCCACACGGCGCCGGTCGGGGCGTGGGTGAGGGTGCGGAAGCCGGTCAGGTGAATCGGGTTCGCGCAGCCGCCGGTCCGGCGGATCTGGTCCTGGAGCTTGGGCAGGTCGCCCCGGGCGGCGAGGCGGGCCAGGTCCGCGATCGCGAGCCGGTCCGCCTCGGCGGTGGGCCGGTGGGTCACCACGCGGTCCCCGTGCCGTGGCAGGGGTGGCAGTCGGGCCCGGGGACCGGCTCGGCGTCCTGCTGGCGGAGCCAGGTGAAGCCCCAGCCGAAGCACTCCGGGCAGCGGCCCGTCTCGGTGGCCGGCGGTTCGGCCAGCACCAGGACGACCGTGGTCTCGGCGGCGACGGTCGGGGCGCTCATGCGGCCACCGCCAGCACTCCGGCCCGTCGGGCGCCGTGGGCGGTGCAGGGGCGGAAGAACGGGCTGTCGTCGGTGGCCTCGGCGAGCGGGATCGGCACCCAGCCGGTGTGGCCGTCGTTCTCGTCCCACACCCGGACGTGGCACGGGCAGGCACCGCCCAGGCCGTACAGGTGACTCACGCAGTCGCACGGCACCGGCAGGCCGATGGTGCCGGACAACGCGCCGTCGAGGTCGACCACCCGCAGCGTGCCGAGGCAGGACGGGCACGAGTCGGAGATGGTGGAGGGCAGCGGGGAGAGGAGCGTTGCGGGCATGATGGAACCCCCTTCGAGGGAGCCCGGGGCGGTGACGTGCTTGGCGGCTTGGACACCGCCCCGGGGCAAAGGACTGACGATCAGTTCTTCTTCGCGTTCTTGCGGTCCGAGCGCTCCTCGGACGCGATCGCCACACGCCACAGCAGCGACTTCATCTCGCCGGACGCCGGCCGCGACTGTCGGCTCTCGTCCGCGGTCTGGGTCTCGTACGGCCCGGAGCCCGGGGTGTTGACCCACTCCCGGATCAGCGCGCTGTCGTGCTCCCGGTTCTCCCGGAACTTCTTGAACATCTCGCTCTCCCTGTTCGAGTGAAGGAAGGGGGCGGTGACGTGCATGGCGGCTTGGACACCGCCCCCACCGAGCGCTTGGCGGCTGGTGCTACATCTCTAGAGAACCAAGCATCTCTAGAGATGCCAACGGCTTGTCGGAGCTCGCTGCGGGCAGACGTCAGCCCTAGGATGTCTAGAGAAGAGGGAGGAGGGCCGATGGCCAGCGGCAACAGCGAGAAGCAGCCCAAGTACCAGCGGATCGCCAATGTGCTCAAGGCGGCGATCGAGTCCGGCGAGTACCGGCCCGGCGATCGACTGCCGGGCGAGAACGACCTGATGGAGACCTATGGCGTGGCCCGCATGACGGCCCGCCAGGCACTCGGCGTTCTGCAGAGCGAGGGCATTGCCGAGGCCCGGAAGGGCGCCGGTGTCTTCGTCCGGGATTTCAAGCCCCTCCGCCGACGGGGCATCCAGCGCCTGGCCCAGGAGCAGTGGGGATCGGGCCGCTCGATCTGGTCGGCCGACATCGAGAACCGCACGCTGGTCGTCGACCAGGTCGCCGTCACCGAGGAAGGTGCGCCTGAGCACGTCGCCCCGGTGCTCGGCGTGGAGCCCGGCGAGGCTACCTGCGTCCGCAGCCGTCGCTTCGTGCTGGACGGCAAGCCGGTCCTGCTCTCGACCTCTTACCTGCCCGCGCAGCTGGTCGCTGGGACGCGCATCACCGAGGAGGACACCGGCCCTGGTGGGACGTACGCCCGGCTGGCCGAGATCGGCGCGAAGCCCGTGCACTTCCGCGAGGAGATCCGCTCCCGGATGCCCACCGCAGACGAGACCGCGAGGCTCGGACTTGGCGCCGGCACCCCGGTAATCCTGGTCTGCCGCACGGCATTCGCCGAGGAGGGCCAAGCGGTCGAGGTCAACGAGATGACTCTCGACGCGGCCTCATACGTGCTGGAGTACGACTTCGACGCGTAGCCACCCACCCCAGCCCCGACGGGCAGTCAGCGGGGAGGAGTGATGGGTTGTTACGAGTTTCGCTACTTCATCAAGGCGCCTCGCTCCGCTCGGCGGGCAGGGCGGGCGAAGCCCACGGGGAAGGCACATCACGGCGGGATCGGAGATCACCGGCGAGATTCCCGGCCTCCTGAACTACTAGACGTAGCCTCACAATGTTCGGGGTGCCGCGCCAAAGCGCGGCGGCGCCGGCCGGTCGCCGGCGCGCCCACAAGGGGCGAAGAGCTAAGGCCGGGGCAGAGACGGACAGGTCCAAACTTCCACCCCCACACGGGCGGAGGACGGCGCAGAAGGCAGGGCTCAGAACCAGGCCCGTCGGGGCCGGGGCGGGCGGCTCCGCGGTTTTACCCACCTGCCCGGACTGGGACCCATGTCGAGCAAGAACGGGGGGCCACTCGGCCACATTGCGGTCAGGCCCAAAGAGCCCTGACCGAGTCGCAACAGCTTACGGCCCCCCGATCATGCTCGACCCCAGCCCGGACAGGACACCGGCCAAAACCACTCCACCACCCCAAAGAAAGCAAGCGGGAAGCCCCGGATCGCCACGCTTACAAACGCAATCGTTCTCTATCGAGGAATGTTCCAGGCGTGCACGAGGGCATTGTGGAGCACCAGCTTGCTCTTCAGGTAGACATCGGTATCATCGCGCCGATGATAGAACTGCATGTACGTCTCTGCTCCCCCTCGAAGATTCCCAAGAGCTCCGGCAAAAAATAGCCACGTGAGCGCCTTTTCGGACTTCTTCTTGCTCTCCGAGTCTACACCGCCAAAACACTCCGACGAAAACTCATCGAGCGTGAAAGAACTCTTAGGGAGGTGACGAAGCGTGGCCATACTTTCGCGAATGAGGTCGTTATCCTCACCGTCGCGGCCAACAAGCTCATTTTGAATGGCGTTAACAAAGTACTTGGAAGCGTACTGCAGCACCCCCTCCCTGATGATCTCTTGGGTGACCTTCCCATCCCTAGCCATAGGAAGAGTCCCCGCCTCGGCTACTCTGCGGATGTGCTCGAATAGCCTCAGCAAGTCACGGGGAGTGTGGCGCGTCAGATTCAGAAGATACTGGTGAATCGGCGTCCACTGCGGAGCACCTCCACCCCGCCCTCCATGCTGAACATCTTTCGGAAAGTACTTCTCAATAATGTCGGCAGGAGGGCTTTCGATTAGCGACCCGGCCTTCTTGTTCAGCAAGGTGAACAAGGGCGCCTGGCGCGGCTGACCTGAGAGGATTCGCCAGTCCAGGTCCGCACCAAAGTCCTCGCGCATCTTTCCCGCGTCCGCCAAGGCAAGGCGGGAAAAAATGTCATTTCGAGCCAGGAGGACCACGTGAGCACTCGATTCGGCAGCGCGCAGGCCTTGATTGATCGAATAGACCGCTTGCACCATAGCCGAGATAGAAGTGAAGTATTGTGGATCATTGAGATAGATCGAATCGATTCCATCCAGGATTAGCGTATGCCTATTCCCGGAGCGATTCTCGCGAATCCACTTCTCGATAAATGGGACGATATTCGAGAGATGGACCGTACTGGTCTTTTCGCGCGAAAAAATTTCCCCGACCTGGGGGATGGGGACTTTGTACGTGTTCTTGGTGGTTGCGAGGACTGCCTTGATTGGGGTCGGGTCCATAAACCCTTCCCTCCTCAACTCCTTCTCCACTCGCCGCACCTCAGAAATCTGGTGAAGCGGGCTCGACTGATCACTAAGGACCAGGTCCAGCAAAGCGCAGAGAATGATCAGCTTCCAGGCCGTGACGCTTCTTCCAACCCCCGCACTGTCCCCCGTCTTGATTCGCTCCACATCCGCGATAGGAAGCTCACTGATGTCCCGGGTGCTGACCAGCTCGGTTTCAGACTTGCTCAAATCCATATACCAGGCGACTGCTGATTTTCCAGCACCTTTGGGGCCGAGAACCAAATACTTCCTTCGATTGCGAAGATCCTGAACGATACCCTGGGGATCGATAAAGCTCTTAATGAAGGCCTCTGGATTATCTCGGGCCTCATTCTTGCTATCTGCCATCCCGAAATAGAGTTCAGTGAAGCTCGGCGAATCAGTCACAGGGGTATCCTCGCTCCGTGTGGCGTGCGGACTAGCTCGCAGGCGGGCGAGCTTGACCGTGGCAGCAGCATGCCAGAGCGCCTGACTCGGCGTCAGTATCTTGGGTTAGTTAGCCTGTCGCGCTTCACTGGCCCCCCTGTCCAGTGGCTGCCGCACCGGATAATGGGATCTGGCGGACAGCACATCGATCCTGATCGGGCTGGTAGGCCGACTCTGCCCCCAGGCGATCAGCAGCGATGCAGTAGGGCGCTGGTGAAGCGAAGTACGGACCGTGCCACGACCGCGCCAGATCCACCGGTACGCCACGGTCAGCAGGAGTCACCGGCGGACCAATATGTCGGTCTCAACCAGTACCGCATCTGCGCAGGTCACGCAGGGTGAGCACCTCCCGCCCTCCGGAGGCGGGTGCGTAGGTTCGAATCCTACCGGGGGCACTTCACCACAGGTGTCACGAAGGCCCGGGTCCACTGGACCCGGGCCTTCGTCGTGTCCGCGGGCTTCGCGCCGGACGGCGGCCCCCGGGCTGAGTGTCCGTCAGCCGCTCGGGGAGACTGGGCCGCGCACTCTGGTTCGCACGGCGGAGGAGACGGCATGCGGTACGCGGACGGGCCCACGGCGCAGGGCGGGATCCTGGTCGGGGCGGCGCCCCCGCGGGTCTGGGAGCTGGTGACCGACATCGGGCTGCCCGCCCGGCTCAGCCCCGAACTGCACCGGGTCGAATGGCTCGGCGGCGCCGTCGCACCCGCGGTGGGTGCGCGCTTCGCGGGCTTCAACCGGCACCCCGTGGCGGGCGAATGGCGGACGGTCTCGCAGATCGTCGAGTTCGACGCCGAGCGGGTCTTCGGCTGGGCCGTCCTGGACGCGGACGGCCGGTTCGGCGACCCCGCGGACGACCTCGCGGACCGGATGGCCACCTGGCGCTTCGAGCTGTCGCCGCAGGCGGACGGCACCCTCGTCCGGCAGTCCGTGCGGATCGGGCCCGGCCGCTCCGGGGTCAGCCCGTGGATCGAGCGCATGCCGGAGCGGGAGGAGGAACTGGTCGCCCGCCGGCTCGACGAACTCCGCACCGGCATCGGGGCCACCCTCGCCGGGATCAAGGCGCTCGCCGAGCGCGGCCCGGAGGCCGACCGGCCCGGCGGCTGACGCGGCACCTGCGGGTGCGGGCCGCGGCGCGCGGTCAGGCCGGGCGGGTGCGGTGGGTGCGGTGCTTGACGAGGAGGGTGAGGGCGAGGACCTCGGCGGCGCCGCAGAGGACGGCGGCCCAGGCGGGGAGCAGCAGGACGCCGGGGACGAGCAGGACGGCCGTGAGGACGAGGCAGGGGACGTACCAGCCGAGGATGGACCGGGTCGGCTCGCCGTAGCGCAGGGCGATCGCCGCGTTGGTGGTGTAGAAGCCGAGCACGCCGCCGCAGAGCGCCCAGTCGGCGCCGGACGGCAGGTGGTGGGTGGGTTCCGCGACGGCGGTGCCGAGGGCGGCGGCGAGCAGGGTGATCGCGGCGACCAGGAAGTACGGCAGGTACATCACGGTGTCGCGGATGATCCGGTGCGCCCGGTCGGCCTGGGCGCGGCCGAGGCCGCGGGCCGCGACGGTCGTGCCCCAGACGAAGAAGACCGCCGCGAGCTCGGCGACCAGCAGGAAGGCGGCGAGGGCGGCGGCGCCGGAGGCGGCGGTGAGGTGGTCGGCGAAGGTCGCGACGACGGTGAAGACGCTCTCGCCGAGGACGATCACCACGAACAGGGTGATCCGCTCGACCAGGTGCTCGATCGACAGCTGGGCGTACAGCGCGGTGCCGTACTCGCTGCGGATCGCGAGCAGGGCGATCTCCAGGGCGATGGCGATCCCCCAGAGGGCGAACCGCCAGCCGTCCGGGAGCAGGGCGGAGACCGTCCACAACGCGGCCGGGACGAGGCAGTAGGTCACCGGGCGCCAGAGCGGCAGTGCGGTCTCCCGGCGCAGGGCGGGACGCAGCCAGACCAGGAAGCAGACCACCCGCACCCAGGCGGCGCCGAGGGCGTAGAGCCAGGCGTGTCCGCCGAGGCCCTCGGGGGCGGCGGCGGCCATCACGCCGAGGCCGGGCATGGCGGCGATCAGCATGGGCTGGCTGAGCGCGCGGTCGATGTCCCGGCCGGAGATGTTGACGGTGGCCATCAGGTTGACCCAGGCCCACCAGGCCGGGAAGAAGAGCACCAGGAACCTGCCGAACTCGGCGCCGCCCGGGTCGCCGTGCAGGCCGCGGGCCAGGATCGCCACGGTCACCACGAAGACCAGGTCGAAGAAGAGCTCGAACCAGTCCGCCCGGCGCTCCTCGGGCTCGGCTGCGGCCGGCGCGCTGTCGGCGGCGGTCACGGTGTGCGGCACCTCCCGTTGTCCCGGTGCCGGGAGTGTACGGGGCAACCGGCGCACGCGAGCCGGAACGCGCCCCCGGCGCGCGTGAGGCAGGCGGGAATGCCCCGGATCAGCGGAGGACGTCACTCTCCGGGGTGATCTCGGCGGGCACGCCGATCTCGTAGACCAGCCGGCTGCGCTCGGCCGCGAGGACGATGTCGGCGGTCTCCACGGGCAGGCTTCCGGCCCAGTGGGTGCGCTCGATCGAGAGCACGGTGGAGCCCAGCGCCACGTCCAGCGGGCCGGACTCGGCCTCCAGCACCGGGCGGGCGGTGACGTCCTCGGTGACCCGGGTGACGGTCAGTCCGATCCGGGCCATCCGCTCGACCACACCGAGCCCGGCCAGCGGTCCGTACTCGGGCCGGGCGGCCGCGGTGCCGCCGGTCAGTGCGAGCGGCTCCCAGCTGGTGGAGAGCTGCGCGGGCCGGTCGGCGGCGAGGAAGACGTACTGGGTCTGCATGATCGGGTCGCCCTCGGCGATCCGCAGCCGCAGGGCGAGTGCGCCGGTGGCCCAGGTCTTCTGGGAGTCGTGCGTCCAGTGCGGGACGCCGCCGGGTCCGGGGTCGCGGGACGCCCCGGCGAAGGGGCTGCCGGCCGCGTCGTAGCGCCCGCGGGGGATCCGGGCGGGCGCCGGACGGCGGCGGACGTAGGTGCCGGAGCCGGGGCGGCCCTCGGTCAGGCCCTCGGCGTTGAGCACCCGGAGCGCCTGCCGGACGGGCTGTTCGGAGAGTCCGTGCTGGCGGCAGAGGTCGGCGATGCTGGGCATCCGCCCACCCGGCTGGTGCTCGCCGGAGAGGATCCGCGAGCGCAGCAGGTCGGCCAGTCGCAGATAGGCCGGTCGCCCCAACTCGCCCACGTCAACCCCCGTCTCACGGATCCTCGGATCAGCTTGACAACGCCGTACGCGAGCTTTCAAGCTCGCATTCGAGGTTGACGATGCGTGGTCGGCCGGTTGCGGAGTGTCCGTCGGAGGGGTGCAGCAGCATGATGTGGATCGCCCGGTTCCCCGGTGTGCCCGAGTCCGTGCGCGCGGCGCGGCGGATGGTCCGCGAGGCGCTCGGCCCGTCGGCCGGGGCCGAGGACGCGGCGCTGGTCGTGTCCGAGCTGGTGACCAACGCGGTCGTGCACAGCCGGTCCGGCGCGGGCGGCGTGCTGTGGGTGGAGGTCCGGCGCCGGCACGGGACGGTCCGGGTGTCGGTCACCGACGGCGGCACGGCGGACGGCCCCGCGCCGCACGGTCCGCCGCACCCGCTCCCGCACCGGCCGCCGGTCGACGCGGGCGACTTCGGCCGGGGGCTGCGGATCGTCGACGCGCTGGCGGCGCGCTGGGGGTCGGTCGGCGAGGCGGCCGACGGGCGGCGCACCGTCTGGGCCGAACTGGCACCCGCCCGGGGCGGGGGCCCGCCGGAGCGGACCGCCGGCCCCGCCGACCCCGCCGGCCCTGCGGCCCCCGCCAGGCCGGCGGACGACGCCCCCGCACCGGAGGCGGAGCCGCCGTCCGTCCCGCCGCAGCGCTGCCGGCTGTGCGGCACGCCGCGGCCGCCGCGTCAGGGTGCCGCGGTGACGGCCTGGCGGTAGAGGGTGGTCATGGTGTGGTCGAAGTACGAGCTGTAGGAGGTGTCGTCGGTGTCGCCGCCCTCCTGGTAGCCGCCGATGACGCCGACGACCTCGCCGGTGCGGGTGCTGATCCAGGGCCCGCCGCTGGTGCCGCCGGGGTAGCCGGGGCAGTCGATGCGGCGCTGGGTGGTGGACTGCCGGGTGGTGGTGTCGGTGCACAGCAGCGGGGCCTCGGTGCGGGCCGGGTAGCCGTAGAGGCGGACCTGCGAGGTGAAGGTGTCGTCCAGCCCGAGGGCGTTGCCGCCGACGACGTCCTCGATCCGGTGGCCGTCGGAGGCCGGGGCGACCCGGAGGATCGCGTAGTCGGCGTCCTCGTCGCGGTCCTGCGTCCAGGCGTCGGGGGCGTAGATCGCGGTGACCTTCCAGCTGCCGTACGGGGTGCTGCCGTCGCGGTACGCGGGGACGAAGCTCAGGCCGTCGGTGCTGCCGACGCAGTGGGCCGCGGTGAGGACGAGGTCGCGGGTCGGGCTCTGCAGCACGCTGGCGGAGCAGAAGTGGTGGCCCGGCCCGACGGTGCCGCTGAACAGGGCGCCGACCCGGGCGGCCGACGGGTCGGCGGGGGCGGTGGCGGTGGTGCCGAGGACGGGGGCGGCGTCGAGGACGGCGGTGGCGGCGGGCGAGGCGGTGGCGGGCGAGCTGCCGAGGACGTGGGCGGCGGCGAGCAGTCCCGCCGTGGCGAGGGCCGCCGCCGGGGTGGCGAGCAGCGACCGGAGCCGGGGGCGGGACGTGCGGGGGCTGCTCATCGGCGAACTCCTCCTGGCCGGGGGTGTCGGCTCCACTCTGGGCCGCCGGGCTGTGAAGCGGGTGATCCGAAGGTGGGAAAGCGGTGAGAGATCCGTACACGATCCCGCCCCGGCCCCGGAGGAGTCCAGGGCCGGGGCGGCGTGTCGCCGGGCCGGGGAGGTGCGGTTCAGCGCGGTTCGGCGGCGGGGCGGGCGGTGGCCTGGGCCGGTTCGGCCGCGGTGCTCCCGGCCTCGCCGGGCGCCGGTTTGTGGTCGATCATCAGGAAGGCGATGACCGCGGCGACCAGCAGGATGCCCATGGCGACGGTGGTGGCGATCGCGTAGCCGTGCACCTGGCCCTGTTTGAGGACGAGCGGATCGGCCGCGTTGCGGGTGGCCAGCCAGGTCGCGGTGGCGCTGGCCGCGATGGTGTTGAGCAGCGCCACGCCGATCGAACCGCCGACCTGCTGGGCGCTGTTGATGATGGCCGAGGCGGCGCCGGTCTCGTTCGGCGCGACGCCGAGGGTGGCCAGGCTCAGCGAGGGCATGAAGACCAGGCCCATGCCGAAGCCGAGCAGCAGTTCGGCGGGCAGCACCATGGTCGCGTAGGGGCTGTCGACCTTCATCTGGGTCAGCCAGGCCATGCCGCCCGCGCCGAGCAGCAGGCCGGGGACGACGAGCGCCCGCGAGGGCACCCGGGTCATCAGGTTGGCCGCGATGCCGGTGGCGCTGATGACGATGGCCGCGGTCATCGGCAGGAAGGAGACGCCCGCCATGACCGGCGAGAAGCCCTTGACCACCTGCATGTAGTAGGTGAGGAAGAGGAACAGGCCGAACATGCCGATCACGGCGAGGCCGACGGCGATGGCGCCGCCGCCGCGGTTGCGGTCGGAGACGATGTGCAGCGGCAGCAGCGGGTGGTCGGTGCGGCGCTCGAAGAGGACGAAAACGAAGAGCAGCGCGACACCGACGCACAGCGAGGTCAGCACCAGCCAGTCGACCCAGCCGCGGGAGACGGCCTCGGAGGTGCCGAACACGATCAGCAGCAGGCCGCCGCAGCCGAGGAAGGCGCCGGGCAGGTCCAGCCTGACGCGGTGGCCCTTGGCGACGTGGTCGCGCTTCAGCAGGGCGTACGCGGCGAGGGCGGCGCCGATGGCGATCGGGATGTTGACGAACAGGCACCAGCGCCAGTTCAGGTACTCGGTGAGCAGGCCGCCCATGATCAGGCCGATCGCGGCGCCGCCGCCGGCGAGTGCGCCGAAGACGCCGAAGGCGGTGGCGCGTTCCTTCGCGTCGGTGAAGGTCGTGGAGAGCAGCGACAGCGCGGAGGGTGCGAGGAGCGCGCCGAAGGCGCCCTGCAGGGCACGCGCACCGAACAGCATCCAGGGTTCGGTGGCGAATCCGCCGATGGCGGAGGCCAGCGCGAAGCCCAGCAGGCCGATCAGGAAGGTGCGTTTGCGGCCGAAGAGGTCGCCGATCCGGCCGCCGAGGAGCAGCAGGCCGCCGAAGGCCAGGGTGTAGGCCGTGATGACCCACTGCCGGTTGCCGTCGGATATGCCCAGGTCCTTCTGGGCGGAGGGCAGGGCGATGTTCACGATCGTCGCGTCGAGGACGATCATCAGCTGGGCGATGGCGATGACTGCCAGGGCCCACCAGCGACGGGGGTCGACCGCCTGCTCGTCCTGTGCGTGCTGGAGGGACACCGTGGGCCGCCTTCCGGAGGGGATGGTGGGAAGGGCGCACGCAGCGCTCCTCCCAGGGAATCTCTCGGGATGGCGAGGGGCAAGGTTTTTTGTCAGTAAATGTCTGAATTAGGACTAAAGTCCTAAACATCTCACCGTCCTCCGGCCGACCCCCGGCCGGGTCACGGGTCGCACCGGCCCGCCGCGGCGGCGGGCCGGGCCGGTGCGACCCCCGGGCGCGGGGATCCGGCGGCGGCGGTCAGAGCGCGGACAGCTCCGCGACCAGGTCGTCGAGGCCGAGCGAGCCCTGCGACAGCGCGGCCATGTGCCAGGCCTTGAGGTCGAACTCCTCGCCGCGGGCCTCGGCGGCGGACCGGGCGGCGGCGCGACCGGTCAGCCAGGCGCGCTCGCCCAGCTTGTAGCCGATGGCCTGGCCGGGCATGCCGAGGTAGCGGACCAGCTCGCTGTCCAGGAACTCGGCGGACAGGCCGCAGTACCGGCCGAAGAACTCCCGGGCGTCGTCGGGCAGCATCGCCTCGCCCGGCTTGAACGGGGAGTCCGCCGGGAAGTCCAGGCCGGCGTGCATGCCGATGTCGACGATGACCCGCAGCACCCGCATCATCTGCGCGTTGAGGTAGCCGAGCCGGTGGCCGGGGTCGGTGAGGTAGCCGAGCTCGTCCATCAGGCGCTCCGCGTACAGCGCCCAGCCCTCCAGGTTGGCGCTGACGCTGCCGAGGGTGACCTGGTAGGTCGAGAGCCGGTCGGCGAGGTACGTCCACTGCGCGAGCTGCAGGTGGTGGCCGGGGACGCCCTCGTGGTACCAGGTCGAGACGAGGTCCCAGACCGGGAAGGACTCGCGGCCGAGGGTGGGCAGCCAGGTGCGGCCGGGACGGGAGAAGTCGAGCGAGGGCTGGGTGTAGTAGGGCGCTGCGGCACTGCCGACCGGGGCGAGCCGTGACTCGACCTTCAGCAGCGGCTCGGCGAGGTCGAAGTGGGTGCCCTGGAGGTCGGCGATGGCGCCGTCCATCAGGCCCTGCAGGTAGTCGCGGGCGTTCTCCTCGCCCTTGATCGCCGGGCCGTCGGTCTCCAGCCAGTGCATCGCCTCCATCGGGGTGGCACCGGGCAGCACCTTCTCGGCCTCGGCGCGCATCTGCGCGTCCAGGTCGTGGAACTGCTCCCAGGCCCAGGCGTACGCCTCGTCGAGGTCGAGGGCGGCGCCCGTCCAGTAGCGCACCCAGCGGGTGTAGCGCTCGCGGCCGACGGTGTCCGGGACGTCGGCGGCGGCCGGGCCGTAGACGTCGCGCAGCCAGTCGCGCAGGGCGGCGAGCGCGTCCGAGGCGGCGACGGCGGTGGCGGTCAGGCCCTCGCGCAGCGACTCGGGGGCGTCCTGCACGAACGCGCCGAACCAGCCGCCGGGGACCTCGCCCTCCAGCCACTCGCCGATCTGGCCGACCACCGTGGTGACCTGGCGGGGGCCGGAGAGCAGGCCGCGCTCGACGCCCTCGGCGAGGGTGGCGCGGTACTGGTCGAGCGCGGCCGGCACCCGGGCGAGACGGCGGCCGATCAGCTCCCACTCCTGCTCGGTACCGGTCGGCATGAGGGTGAACACCTCGCGCACGTCGTGCACCGGCGAGCCGAGGTTGCGCACCGCGCGGTACTCCTCGCCCGCTTCGTGCAGGGCGAGTTCGGCGGTGAGGCGCTCGCGGAGCAGACGGGCGCAGCGCCGCTCCGCCTCGTCGTCGGCGGTGCCGGCGGCCTCGGCGGCGTCGAGTTCGGCGAGGGTGGAGCGGGCGAGGTCGGCGAGCGCCGCGCGTCCGGCCGGTGAGAGGTCGGTGATGCGGTCGTCGTCCGGGTTGAGGCCGAGGTACACCGCGGTCAGCGGGTCGAGGTCGGCGAGGGCGTGGACGTAGGCGTCGGCGATACGGCGCGGGGTGGGGCCGTCGACAGCGGGGGTGATCGGTTCTTGGACCATTCGGCCATCCTGTCGCAGCATTCGGCGATTTCAAGACCCTTTCGGTACGGGCTCGCACGATTGACGGAGGGTCCGGCCCGCCCGGGGTGGACGCCGCGGCGCAACGGGTCACCGGGTGTGCGCGGGCCTGCGCCGAGGGTGCCGGGGCACGGCCGCGGCCCCGGCGCGGCCCCGGTGCGGCTCCGGTGCGGCTCCGGTGCGGCGAGGTGCGGAAACGGGCGGTGCGGGCGCTCCCCCGCGGCGGGCCGAAGCCCTAGGCTGGCGGCCATGGCAGCCAGACCAGCGAGTTCTCCCGCCGCTCCCGACGCTCCCGACGACGCGTCGACGGAGGAGCGGCCGCGCCGCGCCGCGTACCGCCGGCTGTCGGTCGAGCAGCGCCGGGAGCAGCTGATCGCGGTGGCGTTGGAGCTGTTCAGCTCGCGGCCGCCCGAGGAGGTCGGCCTGGACGACGTGGCGCAGGCCGCCGGCGCCTCCCGCCCCCTGGTCTACCGCTACTTCGCCGGCGGCAAGCAGCAGTTGTACGAGGCGGCGCTGCGCAGCGCCGCCGAGGAGCTGAGCCGCCGGTTCACGGTGCACGGCGGGGGTTCGCCGACCGAGCAGCTGTCGAGCGTGCTGGACGCGTACTTCGACTTCGTGGCCGAGCACGCGGCGGGCTACGGCGCGCTGCTGCGCGGCGGTTCGGTGGTGGAGACGGCGCGGACCTCGGCGATCGTCGACGAGGTGCGGCGGGTGGCGCTGAGGCGCACGCTGCGGCACCTGGGGGTGCGCTCGCCTGGGCCGCGGATGACCCTGCTGGTGCGGTCGTGGATCTCCGTGGTGGAGGCGTCGGCGCTCAGCTGGCTGGACGAGGGCCGACAGATCCCGAAGGAGTCGCTGCGGGACTGGCTGGTGGACGAGTTCGTCGCGATGAGCGCCGCGGCGGCGGCGCACGACCGGCAGGCGGCCCGGATGCTGGCCGGGGTGCTGGCGCTGGAGCCTCCGGACGGGCCCGCGGCCGCGCTGGTGGCGCGGCTGCGGGCGCTCCTGCCGGCACAGCCGGGCGCACCGGACCGGGGCAGGGCCTGAGGGCGCCTCTTGAACGGCGTACGGACGGCCGGCCCCGGGGCGCGCGGGGGCACCTGAATCGATCTCCCGAGCGCCCCCGGAAACAACTCCTACGCACTGCCGAGGAGTTGGCGTTGGCGGCCGAGGTCGCCGACTTCGAGTTCGACGATGTCGCCGGGGCGCAGGAAGGACGCGCCGGGGTGGCCGAGGGTGACGCCGGCCGGGGTGCCGGTGACGACGACGTCGCCGGGCTCCAGCACCATGAAGCGGCTGAGGTAGCGGACGGTCTCCAGCACCGGGAAGATCATGTCGGCGGTGCTGCCGTCCTGCCGGAGGGCGCCGTTGACCCAGAGCCTGAGCGGGAGCCGCTGCGGGTCGCCGACCTCGTCGGCGGTGACCAGCCAGGGCCCGAGCGGGGTGAAGGTCTCGGCGGACTTGCCCTTGTCCCACTGGCCGCCGCGCTCGTGCTGGAAGGCGCGTTCGGTGACGTCGTTGGCGGTGGTGTAGCCCGCGACGACGGCCGCCGCCTCGGCGTCGCTCTCCAGGTAGCGGGCGGTGCGGCCGATCACCACGGCGAGTTCGGCCTCGTAGTCGGTCTTCTCGGCGCCGCGCGGGATGAGCACGGTGTCGTTGGGCCCGACCACGGTGTTGCTGGGCTTGAGGAAGACGACCGGTTCGGCGGGGATCGCGGCGCCGGCCTCGGCCGCGTGGTCGCGGTAGTTGAGGCCGATGCCGACCACCTTGCCGGGGCGGGCGACGGGGGCGCCGATCCGCAGGCCGTCGAGGTCGATCCGGGGCAGCGCGCCGGAGGCCGCCTCAGCGGCCAGTGCGGCGGTGGCCGCCCGGTCGAGGCCGGCGAGGAAGGCGCCGTCGATGTCGCGGGTGCGCCCGGAGAGGTCGTACGCGGTGCCGTCGGGGCCGAGGACCGCGGGACGCTCGGCGCCCGCGGGGCCGACTCGGAGGAGCTTCACTGGCCGTCACCACCTGGTTCGTCGCATGTCGACGGGAGCTCACACACCTCGCCGCCCTATGCATCCGAGGTATATCAAGGGCCTTGACCTGCGAACCAGTGGGTGGCCTTCGGCGAATTCCTATCAATTCACACATTCGCGGGAGGGTCGGAATCGGGCGGCCGTACGGTTGACAAGCACCGCCCGGCCCACCGGTCAGGTCTCGCGCTCCGGCCGGTACTCCTCCTCCGGCACCCCGAAGGTCCAGGCGACGCCGGCCCGGGCGGTGCGGGTCGACGGCGGCACGCGCAGCCAGTAGGTGCGGAAGCTGCCGTCCGGCTCCGCGGTGGAGTTGACCACCTCGACCATCACCACCGGCTCGTCGTCCGGCAGGACGATCCGCCAGAGCACGCCGGTCTCGTCGCGGTGCAGCGGCTCGGCGCCGGACTCCGCGAGGTACCGGTCGTAGCCGTAGTGCTCCAGCATCACCCGGCGCAGCTCGGCGTTCTCCTCCGCGCGGATCCGCTCCGGGGTGAGGCCGCCGAGGCCGTCCAGGAAGTCCGCCGGTACCGGCATGCCGCGCCAGGCGTGCAGGGCGGTGCCGTCCGCCCAGGCGAGGGCCGGGCCGTCGGCGCGGTCGAGCCGGCCGGCCTCGTCCCGGTGCAGTTCGGTGGGCCGCTCGGCGATCAGCGCGACCTGCTCGTACGGCCACCACCAGCCGGTCTGCCGGGCGGCGTCGGCGAGCGGGGCGAGCGCCGGCCCGTCGAGTTCGCCGGCGGCGTCGAAGGCGGCCAGCCAGGGCGCGTCGTGCTGGCCGAGGACGGCGTCGAGCAGCGCGACCCGGACGGCCGCGCGGGCGGCCCGCGCCCGGCCGCGGACCTCGGTGTCGTCGTCCGGACCGGCCTCCGGGGCGAGCCCGTCCAGGACGGCGCCGCGGATCCGACCGGCCAGGGCCTGGTTCTGCGTCCACAGTTCGCCGCCGGTGAGCGCCCACAGCTCGGCCCAGCCGGGGGCGCCGAGCCGGGTGTGCACCCGGGCGCGGGCCTGCTCCCAGGGATAGGTGCGGACCTCCTCGCGGACGCTGGCCGCGCCCTCGGCACGCAGCGCGAGCGCGGCCCGGACGGCGGCGAGCGGGGAGTCGTACCAGCGCACCTCGGCGGGCTCGGGCAGGCCGGCCGCGCGGTACGCGGCGCG
>NZ_JBEYFP010000001.1:0-64839 GCF_040634455.1 Kitasatospora sp. NPDC007106 | reverse complement strand
GCCGGGCGGCGGCCAGCGCGGCGGCCCGCCGGTCGGCGAGCCGGGCCGAGCGGCGGGCGAGCGCCCGGGCGTGCTGCACGTCGAGGTGGGCGGTGGCCCGGGCGGCCATCCGCTCGGCGACCCGGTGGGTGGCGGTGTGGTGCGCGGGCACCTTGTCCGGGGCGCCCGCGATCAGGTCGAACAGCCAGGTGCGGGCCACGTCGGCGCGGGCGTGCAGCCGCCGCTCGCGGCGCACCGCGCGCTGCATCCGGCGCGGCCGGGAGCGGTAGCGCCAGCGGGCCCACGGGCTGCCCGGCCTGGCGAGGCGGACGGCACCGACCCAGGCGAGGCCGGGCACCATGATGCCGAGCAGGCCCGTCCACAGCTTGCCCTTGACCAGGGCAACCACCGAGACCAGCGCGTTCACCGAGATCACCGCGACCAGGCCCCACCGGCCCTCGCCCGTCGCGGAGGTCTGGCCGGGCACGACGCCGAGCGGGACGTAGCCGGTGAGCAGCAGCGCCGTGCCGAGCAGGACGAGCACCACGGCGTCCACGGACTTGCGGCCCTGTTCGCTCCAGTAGACGTCGTCCAGGTGCAGGATCAGCGCGAACTCGTCCAGCACCAGGCCGCAGCCGATGCCGAAGCACAGCCCGAACCAGTCGATCCAGGGGTGGCCGCCGTTGGTGGCGAACACCCCGATCCCGCCGACCAGCAGGAAGCCCAGCCCGAACACCATGTGGTGGATGTGCAGTCCGCCCGGGGTGATGTTGCCCGGCCACCAGCGCACCTGGGCGCGGATCATCCGCACGCTGAAGCGGATGCCGACGAAGGACACGATGAAGCCGACGAGCAGCAGGAAGAGCGGCTGCTTGTGCGCGTCGACGATGTGCTCGCGGTAGCCGTCCAGCAGGTCGTTGATCACGGGTGGTGCCTTCGTTCTCGGGTGGTGCTCCGGGGCGTCGAGGGGCCAACGACCGGTCAGAACCCGCGGGTGCGTTTGGCGGCCCGGCGGGGGACGAGCAGGTGGGGCGCGAGCGGATCGGTCGCGCCGGGGGTCTTCAGGAAGAGCCGGGCGACCTCACCTCCCAGGTTGACGCCGACCGCCAGGGCCATCGCCAGCGCGGCGGCCCGGGTGACCGAGACCAGCCCGGCGCTGGCGTGCCCCTGCGCGAAGGCCAGCATGCCGAGGTAGAGCGCCGAACCGGGCATCAGCGGGCCGATCGCCGCCGTCACGTAGGGCAGCGCGGAGGCCCGCCGGTAGCGGGCCGTCAGCTGGCCGAACAGGCCGACCAGGCCGGCCGCGGCGCCGGTCGCCGCGATCGGCGAGACCCCGGCGTTCGTCAGCACGCCGTACGTCGACCAGCCGATGCCGCTCATCAGCACGGCCATCGGCAGCGTCCGCCGCTCGGTCTGCAGCAGCACCGCGAAGGCCAGCGCCAGCACCATCGCGGCGAGCAGCTGGATCGGCGGGTCGACGGCGCCGCCGATCGACTCGTCCGGGCGGAGCTTGGCGTTGTAGTTGACGCCGAGGTACAGCACCGACATCACGCCGATCACGATGCCGGCGATCAGGTAGAGCACCTCCAGCAGGCGGGCGGCGGCGGTGATGTAGAAGCCGGTCAGGCCGTCCTGGACGGCGGAGACCAGCGCCCGGCCGGGCAGCAGCGCGAACAGGCCGCCGGTGATCACCACCGAGCCGCGCAGGTGCAGGTCGTTGAAGGAGAGCACGATGCCGATCAGCGCGGCCGGCGTCGCCGCGACCACGAACTGGTAGAACTCCGGCAGCCCGCGCCGGGCGATCGTCGAGGCCAGCCGGTCGCCGACCACCGCGGCGAGGAAGGCGCCGGCGAACACCAGCCACGCCTTGCCGTCGATCCGCCCGCCGACCAGGAAGGTCGCCGCGCCCGCCAGCAGTCCGGTGGCCAGCGCCAGCAGCCAGACCGGGTAGGGGTGCCGGTTGCGGCGGATCACGGCGAGCCGCCGGTAGGCGTCGTTGACCGGGATCTTCTCCGCCGTGATGTCCGCGACCAGCCGGTGCACCGCGGCCAGCCGGGTGTAGTCGGAGGTGCGCCGGCGGACCGTCCGGGCGGCGCTCACCGGCGGGTCGATCAGCGACGGGTGGTAGGAGATGGAGATCAGCGTGAAGGTGACCTGCGGCTCGCAGTGGTCGAGCCGGTAGGCGTGCGCGATGCCCAGCATCGCCGCCTCGACGTCCTCGGCGGCCTCGCCGCTGGCGAGCAGCAGTTCGCCGATCCGCAGGGTGAGGTCGAGCACCCGGGGGACGTGCCGGGCGGCCGACGGGTGCAGGTCGCGCGGGGTCCGCTCGAAGGCGGGCCGCTCGGTCATCGGGGTGCGCAGCAGGGTGCGCATCCGGTCCGGCCAGGGCGCGGACCCGGGGGCGCCCGCCTGCAGCTCGGAGAGGTCCACGCCGTGTGCCGGGGTGTAGCCGGCGGCGCGCCAGTCCTCCGGCGTGAGGGTGTCCTCGGGTCCGCCGGCGGGGGCGAGCAGGCCCTCGGTCGGCGGGGGCGGCGGGGCGAGCGGCACCGCGGTCCGCGGCGACGCGGCGGGGACGGCGGGCCCGAGCAGGCCCTCGGTGGGCGGCGCCTGCCCGGCCGGGCCGCGGACGGCCCGCTCCGGTGCCCGGTCCGCGGGCGCCGCGGCGGGGGCCGGGGCGGGTCCGCGGCCGCTCCTGGCCTTCTTGCCGCCGCCCGGCCGGCCCCGCTTCGGCACGTCCGCCACTCCTCGCCGCCCCTGGTGGCCGCGCCGGCCACGCTCCGATCCTGCGCCCCACCTTGCCCGATCGAACGCGCGGACGCACATGTCCACCGGGGCCGGGGGCGCGGCAACCGCAAGGCCGGCGGGCGGACGTGACGGACATCACGGACATCCGCCCCCGGGGCGGGGGCACCGGTCCGGCAGGTGCCCCCGCGCCTCAGAGTCCGTACCGGCGCACGACGTCCTCGTGCCGGGCGGTGTCCGCGCCCGCCGCCTTCGCCAGGTCGAGCCAGCTCAGCGGGTGCTCCCAGTCCGCCGTCAGCCGCTGCAGCAGCGCGTCGGCGTCCGCCGAGGTGGCGGTCGGCGGCACGCCGAGGGCGGCGTAGACGCCGGGCAGGCCGGTGTCCCCGCCGGCCGGGTCGGTGACGGCGTACTGGTCGCCGCTGTAGGCCCACAGCCCGTAGCGCTCCTCGGCGAGCGCGCCGCGGAGCGCGAACCAGGCGTCCTCGCCGGGCCAGGCGCCGTCCAGCCAGTGCGTGGTGTAGCCGGCCGGGTCGAGCAGCGCCAGCTGCCGGAAGACCGGGCGCCACGACTCGCGCTCGGCCCCGTCCTCGGGGCGCTCGTTGAGCACGGCCGGACCGAAGACGACGACGTCCCGGTGGTTGAGCGGCACGTCCTCGCCGAGCACCGGCACGATCCGCGCGGTGGCCGGCCCGGTGCGGACGGCGGGCAGGTCCACGCTCGCCCCGTTGGCGCGGGTGGTGCGGACGGTGACCATCTGCCACTCCTCGTCCACCGGGCCCTCGTCGGCGTCGAACTCGATGCCGATCAGCGCGCCGGTGCTGCGGACGACCGCCCAGTCCCGGTTGGCGGTCGCGGCGGTGATCAGGTGCCACAGGTCGGGCTCCTGGACGGTGCGGTGCTCCTCGTCCTCGCCCGCCCGGTCGGCGGGCACCGCGTGCTCCAGCAGTTCCTGGTAGAGCCGCTGGGCCCGCGCGTGGTCGCCGAGGCGGGTGGCCGCGGTGGCGGCGAGCCGGCGGGTGTTCAGCGCGTCCGGCTCGTGCGAAAGGACGCCGTCGCAGTGCTCGCCGACCTCCTCCCAGCGGCCCTGCTCGGCGGCCCAGCGGGCCCGGATCCAGTGCGCCTCGGAGGGGTTGGCGGGCATCAGCCGGTCGGCGAGCCGGCGGACGCCGTCGGCGTCCTCGGCGTCGATCAGCACCTGGCCGAGCATGCCGGGCAGGTGCTCGTCCGCCGGGTCCTCGTCGAGGCGGGCCCAGAGCAGGTCGGCGGCGGCCCGCGGGTGGCCGAGCGCGTCCAGCGCCCGCGCCCGCTGCAGGACGAGCGCTGCCGCGGCCCCGGCCGACTCGGCGCTCGCCGCGGTGAAGTGGTCCAGCGCCTGCTCGAAGGTGACCCGGCGGGTGCCGAGCCACTCCGGGAGTTCGGCGGCCGGCACCGGGATCTCGGGCAGCGGCAGCGCCTCGGCGGCGGCCCTCAGCCCGGCGAGCCGTTCGGCGACGCCGTCGGTGCGGCGCAGCTGCCCGAGCTTGCGCTCGCCGGTGGCGGCGAGGGTGAGGGCGACCGTCCGGGCGCCGCGGGCGACGGCCAGCCGGCCGGCGATCAGCAGCAGGTCCAGGCAGGGCCGGTGCGAGCCGGCGGTGTCCAGGTAGGCCACCCACCGGGCGAGCCGGACGCCGAGGGCGGCGTCGTTGTCGAGCTCGCCGTGGGGCAGCGCACCGGCCTCGGCGAGGGTCTGCACCGCGGTCGCCCAGCGGTGGCGGATGTCGGGGTAGCGGTCCGCCTCCTCGCCGTCCGGCAGTTGCTCCAGCGCCTCCGCGCTGCGGCCGAGCGCGGCCAGGGCGACGGCCCGGCCGGCGGCGAGCTTGCGTCGGTCGTCGTCGTCGAGCTGGTGGCGGGCCGCGTAGGCCCGTTCCGCGGTGTCGTAGGCCGCCAGGGCGTCCTCGGGGCGGCCGAGGTTCAGCAGCGCGGTGGCCCGGCTGTGCCCGAAGGCCAGCGAGACCTGGTCGCCGGCCGCCTGGATCCGGGCCTGGGCGCGGTCCAGGTGGGTGAGGGCGTCGGCGGGCCGGCCGTCGTCCTCCAGGGTGTCGGCGTACTCCCGGGACAGGCAGTCGAAGCAGGCTCGGGCGGGCTCGACCCGGGCCAGCGTCTCCTCCAGCACGGCCAGCCGCTCGGCGACGTAGCCGGGGCCGTCGATGTTGGCGTGGCAGATGGTGAAGTCCTGCACGGCGCAGACCGACTGGGGGCACGAGGCGGTCTCCTCGCGGTGCGCGAACTCCAGCAGGTCGACGGCCTCGGCCATCGCGGCCTCGCCCTGGTGGCGCTTGTTCAGCAGGTTCTGCATCCGCCAGTGCCGCAGGAACACCTCGACCCACGGCAGGCCGAGCGCCCGGGCGGAGGCGAGCGCCTCCGGGTACATCGCGTCGAGCTGCTCGTTGCGGCCCTCGACGGCGTGCCCGGCGATCTCCACCAGGGCGGCGGCGAGCCGGTGGTGGCCCGCCTCGGACAGCTGCTCGTGGGTGTCCCGCACCCAGGCCCAGATGTCGGTGGTCATACCGTACGAACTCCTCCATGAGATGGATGCACCACACAGGGGCGCTGGGGGTGCCTCCCGGCCGAAGGCTGGGGGCGGAACTGCGCGATTCGGATGCGGGTCACTGCACGATCCGGGGCGGCCCGTGCCCGTACGGACACCCGCTCCCGGACTGCGCAGTTCCCCGCGCCCCCGAGGTACTCCCTACTCCCAGGTCAACGCGGCCACCGCGGTGCCGATGCCGGCGAGGGCCGCGGTGAGGTCGCCGTTGGCGGAGCCGCCCGCGGCGGCCATGATCACCTTGAGCGACCGCAGCAGCCCCGCGGCGGTGGCGCTCCCGGTGTGCCCGGCGCGGTAGGCGGTGAGCAGGTCCTGGACGGCCGGCGAGGCGAGGTTGAGGTAGAGCCGGGCCTTGACGGTGCCGTCGGTGCGGGCGGTGAAGGCCCGGGCCAGCCGCAGCGCCGCGGAGGGGATCCGGGCGTCCGCCTGGTCGTCCTCGATACGGGCCTTGCGTTCGGCCTCCCGGTCGGGCACGAGGACGAGCGGCAGCCCGGGCGGGTCGAAGCGGGCGGGTACGAGTTGTTCGCCGTCGTCGGCGAGGGCGGCGGCGAGCCAGGCGGTCTCCTCCGCGGCGAGCGGCTCCGCGGGGTCGCGGAAGAGTTCGCGGTTGCCGCTCTCGCTGCCGAGTTCGACGATCCGGCAGTCCTTGAGCTGGGCGTAGCGCCGCAGGAACGGCAGGACGGCGTACCGGTCGCCGCGGGCGATCGGCACCTGCATGGCGCGGTAGAGCATCTCCTCGAAGCCGCCGCCGCTGCCGAGGGCGACGTGCAGGGCGCCGCGTCCGGCGGCGCGCAGGGCGCCGGCGGTGAGGTCGCCCTGGGAGGTGGGGACGGGGACGTCGTCGGCGAGCAGGGTGAAGAGGCGGTCGTCGCAGAGGGCGGCGCCGAGGAGGTCCTGGCCGTGCCGGGCGAGGATGCGGCGCCAGGCGGCGGGGTGCAGCCGGGCGGTCTCGTAGAGGCCGTCGACGACGGCGACGGCGAGGGCCTTCTGCAGGGCGCGGTAGTGCTCGTCGCGCTGCAGGTCCTCGCGGCTGGCGGTGGGGGTGAGCCGGCTGGACTCGACGACGCCGCCGATGAACCCGGCCCAGCTGGGCAGCAGGTCGCGGGCGTCGTCGGCGAGCAGCATGCCGCGCAGGTAGACGGCGAGGTCGCGGTTGTCGGTGGAGCCGTAGGTGCCGCCGTCCTGGACCCAGAGCAGGCCGACGGCGTCGGTGGCGCCCTCGACCGGGGTGACGGGGAAGGCGGTGAGCGGCTCGAAGCGGCGGCCGAAGGCGGCCGCGAAGCGCATCCGGGCGGTGTGCGGGTCGCCGTCGACGTCCTGCCGCCAGGGCACCGGGACGTCGTTGACGGGGCGTTCGTCCTCGCCGACGTGCACCGGGATCGGCAGCAGGACGCAGTAGCGGCCGAGGACCTCGCGCAGCGCCTCCTCGTCGGCGAGGTGGCCGTGTTCGGCCTTGAGGCGGAGTTCGACGGCGGTGCCGGGGGCGGGCCGCGGTTCGACCGGTTCGACGCTGTACTGCTCTCCGCCGCGGCTGCGGTAGCGGTGGCCGAGGCCGGGTTCGCGGTGCGAGGTGGTGGTGACGGTGACCTCGTCGGCGACCGAGAAGGCGGAGAGGAAGCCGAGGCCGAAGGCGCCGATGAGGTCCTGGTTGCCGGTCAGGTCGCGCAGCATCCGGGTGTAGCCGGTGCCGACGGTGGCGAGGTAGGCGTGGATCTCGGGCTCGGTGAGGCCCGCGCCGGTGTCCTCGACGGTGAGGGTGCGGCGGGCGGCGTCGGCCCGGACGCGGATCACCGGGGCGGCGGTGGACTCCGGGTCCTCCAGCCGGCGGCGGGTGTGCGAGTCGTGGGCGTTCTGGACGAGTTCGCGCAGGGCGACCAGCGGGGTGGAGTAGAGGTGGGTGGCGAGCACGCTCACCAGCCCGCCGAGGTCGACCTCGGTCGTACGCAGATTGTCGGCGGGCGGCAGACCTTGGGACATGAGGCCGGATTCTGCCAGTACGACTATCCGTCGACCAGCTCTTTTCCCGTACCGGCTGCGGAGGCCGCGGGCAGTCCGAGGACGGCGCGGGCGGCTGGCTCCAGCAGTCCGGCCGCGGCGGTCCCGCTGCCGCCCGGGCGGTGCCGGACGCCGTCGTTGACGACGGCGAACATGGCGTGCACCCGGATCCGGGCCTCGGCGGTGTCGTAGTCGGGCCGCACCTGCTGGAGCAGGCCGACCCAGACCCGCAGGAAGTCCCGGCGGAAGTCGACGGCGGCCCGCCGGTCGGCCGGGTCGAGCCGTTCGGTCTCGCTGAGCATCGCGCCGAGGTAGTGGCTGTGCCGGCGGGCGAAGTCCAGGTAGGAGCGTAGGCCGGCGTCCAGTGCCGCGGCCGGGCCGGTGCTGTCGGCGATCGCCCCCTCGACCTCGTGCCAGAGCCGCTCGCGGCTGCGGACGAGCGCCGCGGCGAGCAGCTCGGCCTTGGTGGCGAAGTGCTTGTAGACGCTGGGCCCGGCGATGCCGACGGCGGCGCCGATCCGGTCGGTGGAGACGTTGTCGAAGCCGCGCTCGTGGAACAGCCGGACGGCGGCGAGCAGCAGTTCCTCCCGGCGGGACTCGCCGGCGGCCGGGGCGGCGGGCTGTACGGCGGGTGCGGCGGGCGGCCCGGCACGGTCCTCGGCCCGCGGGGCGACGGCGAGCAGCTCGCCGCCGATCCGCCGCAGCAGCGTCTCGAACCAACGCCGCGGCGGCGCGAAGGTGTGGTACGAGAGGCTGCCGTACCCGGAGAGCAGCGACCAGCAGAGGAACTCGGCCTGTTCGGCGGAGAGTTCGGGACGGGAGCGGGCGAGGGTGCGGGCCATCGCGCGGACGTCGGTGCGCAGCTCCCGGCGGAGTGCGGCGCGCTGCGCGGGGGCGAGCAGCCGGGCGTCGCGGTGCCAGAGGGTGCCGAGGGCCCGGTGGTCGACAGCGGCCGGGGCGAGTGCGGCGCACAGGTCGGCGGGGCTGCCGCCGCCTGCCCGCACGGCCGTCCGCAGCGCCTGGAGGTCGGTGTCGACGGCGCGCAGCAGCAGTTCGGGCTTGCTGCGGAAGTGCCGGTAGAGCGCGGGGGCGGTGATGCCGACCTCGGCGGCGACGTCGGCCATGGACACCAGGTGGTAGCCGCGCCGGTGGAACTGCTCCGCGGCGGCGGCGAGGATCTGCGCCTTCCGTCCGGGCGGTCGGCGCACCACCCGCCCCGCCGCGCCCGCCCCGGGTACGCGCTCCGCCGCCACGTGCGCTCCTCCACCTCGCCGATGATCGACGCCAGGGTAGCAAGGATTCACTTATGCGCCTGTGACCTGCAAGGAAAAGCCGCCCGGATGCTTTACAGCCACAGCTACCGGCGATTAACTTGTCTGGCGATCAGCCGCCGAACGAAGGGAGTGCCGCCGTGCGCCGGACGGTGTTCAACGAGGACCACGAGGCGTTCCGGGCGACCATCCGGGACTTCATCACCAAGGAGGTCGTCCCGGTCTACGAGAGCTGGGAGGCGGCCGGCCACCCGCCGCGCGACTTCTACCGCAAGCTCGGCGCCCTCGGCGTGTACGGCATCGAGGTGCCGGAGGAGTACGGCGGCGCCGGCGAGAGCGGCTTCAAGTACCAGGCGGTCGTCACCGAGGAGGTCGCCCGGGCGGGCGTGAGCTTCGGCTCGTCCGGCGTGCACACCGGCCTGGTGCTTCCGTACCTGCTGGAGTACGCGAACGAGGAGCAGAAGCAGCGCTGGCTGCCCGGCTTCGTCTCCGGCGACATCATGACGGCGATCGCGATGACCGAGCCGGGCGCGGGCTCCGACCTGGCCGGCATCGCGACCACGGCGAAGCTCTCCGAGGACGGCACCCACTACGTCCTGAACGGCGCCAAGACCTTCATCACCGGCGGCGTGCTGGCGGACCTCGTCCTGGTGGTGGCCCGCACCGCCCCCTACGACCCGGCGAACCGCAGGGCGGGCCTGTCGATCCTCTGCGTGGACACCACGTCCGAGGGCTACGCGGTCGGCCGGAAGCTGCAGAAGATCGGCCTGCGCACCTCCGACACCGCCGAGCTCTCCTTCACCGACGTCAAGGTGCCGGTGGAGGACCTGCTGGGCGAGGAGGGCAAGGCGTTCAGCTACCTCACCCACAACCTGGTGCAGGAGCGCCTGGCGATCGCCGTCGGCGCGTACGCCGCGGCGGCCGCCGCGGTGCGCTTCGCGGTGCAGTACGTGAAGGACCGCAAGGTCTTCGGCCAGGCCGTCGCCGAGTTCCAGAACACCAAGTTCACCCTGGCGGACTGCGAGGCCCAGGTGGTCGCCCAGCAGTCGATGGTCGACCGCGCCCTGGAGCTCTACCAGAACGGCGACCTGACGGTCGCGGACGCGGCGGCCGCCAAGCTGTTCTGCACCGAGTCGGCCTCCGACGTGATCGACAAGTGCCTGCAGCTGCACGGCGGCTACGGCTACATCCTGGAGTACCCGATCGCCCGCCTCTACACCGACAACCGGGTGTTCCGGATCTACGGCGGCACCAGCGAGGTCATGAAGACCATCATCGCCAAGTCGCTCGGCCTGTGAGGCCGGAGGGCCGATGACCGCCGCACCGGAGGACTCGCTCGCCGCCGTCGCCCGCGCCCACGCGGCGCTGGCCGCGCCCGGCGCGCCGTTCGAGGCGGAACCCGGCCCGCGGGGGCCGCGGTACGTCCGCGGCCCCCGCACCCTGCGGGAGGTGTTCGACGCCACCCTCGCCCACGGCGACCGCCCGTTCCTGGTGGCGGGCGGACGCACCTGGAGCTTCGCCGAGCACCACGCCGCGGCCTCGGCCCTCGCCCACCGCTTCCGCACGGTGTACGGGCTGCGCCCGGGCGACCGGGTGGCGATCGCGATGCGCAACCTGCCCGAGTGGCAGGTCGCGTTCTGGGCGGCCCAGGCCGCGGGCCTGGTCGCCGTCCCGCTGAACGCCTGGTGGGGGCCGCAGGAGCTGGCCCGGGCGCTGGACGACTGCGTGCCCGGCCTGGTCGTCGCCGATCAGGAACGGGCCGCGCGGACGGCCGCCTGGGCGGCGGCCCGCGGGGTGCCGCTGCTCACCGTCGGCGCCGACGGCAGCGACGGCCCGCACGACCGCTTCGAGGACCTGCCGCCGAGCGGCCCGCCCGCCCCCGGTCCGGCCGTCGGCCCGGACGACCCGGCCACGCTGATCTACACCTCGGGCACCACGGGCCGGCCCAAGGGCGTGGCCGCCAGCCACGCCAACTGGTGTGCCGGCGCGCACACCCCGCGGTTCTTCGCGGCGGGCGCGGCACTCCTCCGGGGTGACTCGCCGGCGGCCGCGGCGCCGCCGACGGTGCTGATGACCTTCCCGTTCTTCCACGTCGCGGCCTTCACCTCGGTGTTCCTGGCGATGGCCGCGGGCGGCACGGCGGTGCTGATGGACCGCTGGGACCCGGACGCGGCCCGGCAGCTGATCGCCCGCCACCGGGTCACGATCTTCGCCGGGGTGCCGACCACGGCGCTCGGCCTGCTGGACGCGGCGGAGTCCGCCGGCGACCCGCTGACGGGTCTGACCATGATCAGCACCGGCGGCGCCCCGGCCCCGCCGGGTCTCGCGGGGCGGATCGCCCGGCAGTTCGGCGGCCGGGTGGAGGCCCGCAACGGCTACGGCCTCACCGAGACCTGCGGCGGGGTGACGGCCCAGGTGGGCGCCCGCTACCTGGCCCGGCCCGAGTCGATCGGCCGGCCGTGCCCCGCGGTGGAGGTGCGGATCGCGGACGCGGAGGGGGCTCCGCTGCCGGACGGCGAGATCGGCGAACTGCTGCTGCGCGGCCAGCCGGTGTTCGGCGGCTACCGGGGCGACCCGGACGCGACCGCCGCCGCGTTCACCGCCGACGGCTGGTTCCGCACCGGCGACCTCGCCCGGCTGGCCGACGGCGAGGTGCAGGTGGTGGACCGGTTGAAGGACGTGGTGATCCGCGGTGGCGAGAACGTCTACTGCGGTGAGGTCGAGGGCGTGCTGCTGGGCCATCCGGGCATCGCGGACGCCGCGGTGGTCGGTGTTCCGCACCCGCTGCTCGGCGAGGAGGTGGCGGCCGTGGTCGTGGCGCACACCGGTGCGGAGCCGGACGCCGCGGAGGTCCGCGCGCACGTGGCGGCCAGGCTGGCCGCGTTCAAGGTGCCCGCCCACGTGGTCTTCCGCGACGGGCCGCTGCCGCGCAACCCGACCGGCAAGATCCTCAAGCAGGCGCTGCGCCAGGAGGCCGGGGCGGCGGTGCCCCGGCCCTGACGGCGGCGGGGGTCAGTTGGCGGAGGCCGTCCGGCCCTCGGTCCGCCAGGCCTCCAGCCCGGCCATCGAGGCGGCCTTGGCCTGCTGCATCGCCCGGCGCGCCTGCTCGCTCGGCGGGGTCTCCATCCGGTTGACGTAGTCGCGACCCGCCGAGGCGAGGGTCGCGCACGCGATCGCCGTGCCGGCCAGCGAGAGCACGGTGCCGATGCCGGCGAGGACCACGCCGGTGCCGAGCATGGTGCGGTTGACGCGGAATCCGTTGCTGAACTTCTGGTTGGTCGCCATGCATCCACGATCGGGCCCCTCCGGACGGCCCGCACGCCGAGCGGGTCCGGGTGCGGCCGGATGCCTGACAGGTGTCTGATGGATCGGAGCGCCGAGCCGCGAGGAGGCCGCGATGACCGAACCCGTCCGCGTCGACATCGACGCGCTCGCCGACGAACACGCCGCACTGGCCGCCGCCCACCCGCACGGGCGCAGCGCCCATCTGGTGCTGCACGACGGCGTCCTGCGGCAGACCGTCATCGCACTGACCGCGGGCAGCTCGCTGGACGAGCACAACGCCCCGGTCGCCGCCAGCCTGCTGGTGCTGCGCGGCCGGGTGTCGCTGACCATCGCCGGCCGCCAGCAGGAGGCGTCGGCGGGCGAGCTGCACGCCATCCCGCAGGAGCGGCACGGCCTGCTCGCCCACGAGGACTCGGTCGTGCTGCTGACCGCCGTCACCAACTGACGGCGGTCAGCCGGCCGCCGACCGGGTGCCGGCGGCCGGCAGCACGGCGGCACCGACCAGCCGGAGCCCCTCCAGGAACTCCTTGCCGTCCGGGGCGAGTTCGGGGGAGACCAGCCACTGGGTGGCGAGCCCGGCGAGCAGTGCCTGGTAGAAGGCGCCGCGGGCCAGCTCGTCCGGGGTGTCGGGCACCTCGGGCACGCCCTGGAACATCGCGGAGAGGCCGAGCCGGGCCTCCTTCTGCGCGCCGCCGAGCACCTCGCGCAGCTCGGGCGAGTGCTCCATCTGCGCGAGGATCTCGATCTGCACCGCCCACAGCCCGCGGTGCTCGGTGAAGCTCTCCACGACCTTGTCCCAGGCGGCGACGAAGCGCTCCCGAGGGTCCGTCTCCTCGCCGAGCGCGGCCAGCACCCGGCCGAGCTCGTCGCCCCACTCCCCCATCGCCTCCATCATCGCCTGCGTCAGCAGGGCGTCCTTGGAGCCGTAGTGGTAGCCGATGGCGGCCAGGCTGACGCCCGCGGACGAGGCGATGTCCCGGGCGGTGGTGCGCCCGTAGCCCTTCTCGAGAAGGCAGCGCTTGGCGCCGGCCAGCAGGTCCTCGCGATTTCCCATGCCCCCGATGCTACCGCCGGACTGGACGATCGTCTTGCACGATCGAGTGAGACGAGAGATTTAGACGCTCGTACTAGACAAGCGTTTCACACGCTCGTACAGTCACTGCCATGACCGCAACCCACGGCCTCGCCGGCCGACGCGAATGGACCGGACTCGCCGTCCTCCTGCTGCCGACCCTCGTCCTGACCATGGACATGGGCGTGCTCTTCTTCGCCGTCCCGTTCATCTCCACCGACCTGCGGCCGAGCGGCACCCAGCAGCTGTGGATCATGGACATCTACTCGTTCCTGCTGGCCGGGCTGCTGATCCCGATGGGTGCGCTGGGCGACCGGATCGGCCGGCGGCGGCTGCTGATGCTGGGGGCGGCCGGGTTCGCCGCGGCCTCGCTGCTGGCGGCCCGGGCGGACGGCGCCGGCGGGTTGATCGCCGCCCGGGCGCTGCTCGGCGTGGCCGGGGCCACCGTCATGCCCTCCACGCTGGCGCTGATCCGCAACATGTTCCACGACCCCAAGCAGCGCCAGGCCGCGCTCGGCATCTGGACGGCCGCGCTGATGGGCGGCGCCACCCTCGGCCCGGTGGCCGGCGGGCTGCTGCTGGACCGCTTCTGGTGGGGCTCGGCCTTCCTGGCCGCCGTCCCGGTGATGCTGCTGGTGCTCGTCGCGGCGCCGCTGCTGATGCCCGAGTACCGCGCACCGCGGCAGGGCCGCTTCGACCTCCCCGGCGCCGCGCTGTCGATCGCCGCCGTCCTGCCGGTGGTGTACGGCGTCAAGACCCTCGCGGTGGACGGATGGGCCGCGCCGCCGCTCGCCGCGCTGGCCGCCGGGGCACTGGCCGCCGCCGCGCTCGTCCGCCGGCTGCGCACCGCCGAGCACCCGCTGATCGACCCCGCGCTGTTCCGGATCCGCACCTTCACCGGGGCGATCACCGTCAACACCGTGGCGATGTTCGCGATGATGGGCTTCACCCTCTACACCTCGCAGTACCTGCAGCTGGTCAAGGGGATGAGCCCGCTGACCGCCGCGCTCTGGGCGCTGCTGCCCTCGGTCGGCGTCGCGGCGGCCGCCGGCTCGGTGGGCGCGCTGGCCGGGCGGGTCCGGCCGGCCGTCCTGATGACCGCGGGCTTCCTGACCGGTGCGGGCGGTTACGCGCTGATGGTCCTCGTCCGCCCGGACACCCCGCTCTGGCTGCCGCTCACCGCGGCCGGGGTGATCGCGGCCGGCTCGGTCGGCACCATGACCCTCACCACCGAGATGGTCGTCTCGGCCGCGCCGCCCGAGCAGGCCGGCGCCGCCTCCGCCGCCTCCGAGACGGCGTCCGAGCTGGGCGGCTCGCTGGGCATCGCGGTGCTCGGCACGGCGGGCGCCGCGGTCTACAAGTCGCGGCTCTCGGACGGCATGCCCGCCGGGGTGGCCGGCGAGGCCGCCCGGGCCGCGCACGACACGCTCGGCGGAGCCGTCACCGCCGCGGCCGGGATCGGCGGCCGCACCGGGGCCGAGCTGCTGGCGGTGGCGCGGAACGCCTTCGCCGACGGCATGCACGTCGCCGCGGTGGCCGGTGCGGTCTTCCTGATCGGTGCCGCCCTGGTCGCCCACCGCCTCATGAAGCACCTGCCGGCCGGTCCGACCAGCCGTCCCGCGCCCGAAATGGTCCAGACCACAACCCAAGAAACACCTGCATTTTGACCGTGGTTTCCGGGCCGGTGTATACGCCCGACGACTCGGCCAGGCATACTGGCCGGAGTCGGGCACAACCGTCCGACGTCCTAGAAGCGACGAGAACTCCTCGGAAGGACCGGTGGTCAGGGATGTTCCGTAACGGTCTCGAGCCCTGGCACATCCTCGTGATGGTGGCAGTGCTCGTCCTGCTGTTCGGCTCGAAGAAGCTCCCCGAGATGGCCCGTGGACTCGGCAAGTCCATGCGCATCCTCAAGGCCGAGACCAAGGCGCTCCGTGAGGACGACGCCCAGGCCGAGGGCCAGAACACCACCGCCTCCTCGACCGCGGCCGACCAGCCGCGTCAGGCGGTCAACCCGAGCAGCATCACCACGTCGGCCGAGACCAACAAGTCGGCCACCAACGCCTGAGACCACCCCGGAGCCGCCGGTACGTCACCCGACGTACCGGCGGCTCCGGCGTTCTCGCCGACTGGCCCGACCGCCGGAGCCGGTGTCTGCTGGGACGAACGCGTTCCCGAGTGGAGGCACCGATGGCCAGCAGCACGCCGGACGGGCCCGACGGGCCCGCTCCGGCACCGTCACCGGCACGGCGACCACTGCGCTCAGCAGCGGCCGCCGTGCTGATCGTGCTGGCGGTGCTGCTCACTCCCCCGGCGGTCGTCGCGGCCTGGGCGAAGTCCGAGATCAGCGACCCGGACCGGTACGTCGCGACGATGGCGCCGCTCGCCCACGACCCGGCGGTGCAGGCCGCCGTGACGAACCGGGTGACCGCCGCCGTCGTCCAGCGGTTCCCGGTCGACTCGCTGGTCTCCGACCTCGTCCCCGGCGGCTCGCCGCTGCTGGGCGCGCTGCTGCAGCGGCTCGGCTCGGCACTGGAGGGCGGCGTCACCGGGCTCGTCCACGACGGGGTGCAGCGGCTGGTGCGCAGCGACGCCTTCCCCGCGATCTGGGACGGGCTCAACCGTGACGCGCACGCCGCCGTCGACCGGGCGCTCACCGGCGAGGGCGGCGGCGCCGTCGAGGTCCGCGGGAACACCGTCACCCTCGACCTCGCCCCGGTGATCGACCGCACCAAGCAGGCGCTGGTCGCCGACGGCGTGCCGGCGGCCTCGCGCATCCCGGAGATCCACACCTCGTACGTGCTGGTCAGGTCCGACCAGGTGGCGCACGTCCGGACGCTGCTGCGGCTGCTGTCGCTGGCCGGGTACTGGGTGGCGGTGCTGGCGGCGGCCTGCGCGGTGGGCGGGGTGCTGCTCGCGGTGCGGCGGCACCGGGCGGCGGTGGCCGCGGCCCTCGGGGCGGCCGCCGCGGCCGCGCTGCTCGGCCTCGGGCTGACCGCCTTCCGGGCGGTCTACCTGGACCGGCTGCCCGCGGGCGTCGACCAGGACGCCGCCTCCGCGGTCTACGACACCCTCGTCCGCTACCTGCGGGACGCCGTCCGGCTGGTGGTCGTGCTCGGCGTGCTGGCCGCGCTGGGCGCCTGGCTGTCCGGCCGGGGCCGCTCGGCGGGCGCGGTGCGCGGGCTGTGGGAGGCCGGGCTGGGCGGGGTCCGCACGGCCGCGGAGCGGATGGGGCTGCGGCCCGGCCCGGTCGGCCGCTTCGTGCACCGGTTCAAGGCACCGCTCTGCTGGGCGGCGGTCGGCGCGGCCGTGCTCGTGCTGCTGCTCTGGGACCGTCCGACCGCCGAGGTGGCGGTCTGGCTCGGATTGGCGCTGCTGGCCGTCCTCGCGGCGGTCGAACTGCTCGACGAACCGGGCACCGGTGCGGCAGGAGGGACGGAGGAGGTCCGGCCATGAGGCGGCGTCCGAATCTGTGGGGCCTGGTGACCATGCTCGGCGGGCCGGCGCTGATGCTGACCGCCTGGTTCCTGGTGCCGATCGGGGTGTTCGGCCCGGAACACCCGGCGGTCAGTTGGACGGTGTTCGCCGTGGCGCTGGTCGCCCTGGCCGCCGCGCTGATGCACGAGATCTGGTCCGAACTCACCGAGCGGCCGGGTCACCCCGCCTTCGTCATCATGGTGCTGATCGCCGCGGCCCTGATCGTCTTCGCGACGGCGTACCTCTCACTGGCCCGGACCCCGGGGACGTTCAACGGCATCATGACGACCCGGCTGGACGCCCTGTACTTCACCGTGATCACCATGGCCACGGTCGGCTACGGCGACATCACCCCGGTCAGCCAGGAGGCCCGGGGCATCGTGATGCTGCAGATCCTCTACACGCTGATCTTCCTGACCGCCGGCGCGACCTCGGTCAGCCGGCGGACCCGCAACCTGGTGGGGCGCCGGATCGGCCGCACGCCGGAGGGGTCGTCCGACCCGGACTGAGCGGGCCGCTCAGTCCGCCTTGGCGTGCACCGCGGCGGTGATCGCGGCGAGCCTGGTCTGCCAGGAGGCGAGGACCGCCGGCGGCAGCGCGTGCCGCTTGCCGAGGTCGCGGACCGTCCGCTGGGCCGACTTCAGCTTGTCCTCCGCGGCCGAGAAGTCCTGCTCGCCGATCGCCTCCGAGGCCGCGTCGAGGGTGCGCAGCAGCGACTCCTTGCGGTCCTTCTCCTTGGCCAGCTCGGTGTCGGCGACGTCGGAGCGCAGGTCGGCCAGCGCCGCCGCGGCGGTCAGCCGGCCGGCGGAGGGCGAGGCCGAGCGGGAGGGCGAGGCCGAGGCCGTCGGGGTGGGCGTCTGCGAGGGGACCGCGGGGGCGGTGACGGAGACCGAAGGACCAGGGGTCGCGGCCGCCGCGGTGCCCTCGCCGTCCGGGCCGCCGCTGAACGCGAAGGCCGCGACCGCGGCGACGCCCACCAGCACGGCGGCGCCGGCGCCGGCCAGCAGCCAGGGGTTGCGGCGCTCGGGCTCGTCCGGCCCGTCCTGGTCGTCGGCCCAGGCGGGGGCGGCGGACGGCGGCATGTCCATCTGCGGCAGCAGCGAGGTGCGCTGCTGCTCCACGTACGGCTGCCCGCCCGCGGCGGGGAAGGGCGGGGGCGTCGGGAAGCCGCCCTGCTGGGCGGCCACCGGCGGGATGACCTGGGTGGCGGCGCCGAGCAGTTCGCTGGTGCGGTCCTGGGCCGCGGCGACCGGCACGGCGGCCAGCAGCTCGGCCCGGGCAGCGCCGGCGCCCGCCGGACGGTCCTCGGGGTTCTTGGCCAGCAGCCGCATGATCGCGACGTCCAGCGCGGGCGGGATCTCCGGGCGGCGCAGCGAGACGGGGGCGGGCTGCTCGGAGACGTGCTTGAAGGCGATCGCGACGGGGGTGTCGGCGGTGAACGGCGGGGCGCCGGTGAGCATCTCGGCGAGCACGCAGCCGACCGCGTAGAGGTCGGAGCGGCCGTCCAGCGGGGCCGCGGTGGCCTGCTCCGGCGAGAGGTAGGAGGCGGTGCCGAGGACGGCGGCGCTCTGGGTGAGCTGCTGACCGGCGGAGGCGTTGGCGCGGGCGATGCCGAAGTCCACCACCTTCACCCCGCCGTCGTCGGAGATCATGATGTTGCCGGGCTTGACGTCGCGGTGCACCAGGCCGGCGTGGTGCGCGACCTCCAGCGCCTCGCAGACCGCGGCGGCGATGCCGACGGCGCGCTCCACCGGCAGGATCCGCTGCTCGGCGAGCAGCCGGCCGAGCGTCCGGCCCTGCACCAGCTCCATGACGATGTACGGGGAGCCCTGGTCGACGCCGGAGTCGAAGACCATGACGATCCGCGGGTGGACCAGCATCGCGGCGAGCTGGGCCTCGCGGCCGAAGCGCTCGGCGAAGCGCGGGTCGTCGGCCAGGCCGCCGTTCAGCACCTTGACCGCGACCTGCCGGCCGAGCTGGTGGTCCGTGCCGCGGTAGACGGTGGCCATGCCGCCGACGCCGAGTATCTCGGTCAGCTCGTAGCGGCCGTTCAGTGCGCGTCCGATCACCCGTCCGGCTCCTCTCGCTTCCGTGGTCCGGGCCTCGGCGCCCGCCTCGTGCACCTGTGCACCCTAGCGGCCCGCCGCGGATCCGGCGGCGGGCGGCGGGACGGAGAGGCTGCCGTAGCGCTG
This sequence comes from Kitasatospora sp. NPDC007106, assembly GCF_040634455.1. NCBI lineage: Bacteria > Bacillati > Actinomycetota > Actinomycetes > Kitasatosporales > Streptomycetaceae > Kitasatospora > Kitasatospora sp. NPDC007106. The sequence goes on along the minus strand of NZ_JBEYFP010000001.1, from coordinate 46,242 downwards.
CATCCGCTGCCAGCGCAGCCGGGAGCCGGCCAGTGCGGTGCACACGGACTGGATCACCACGAGGTACATCAGCTGCCGGTAGACGACCTGCTGCAGGGGCAGCGTCCAGAGCGGGCCGAGCCTCTCGCCGTCCAGCCGGAAGGCGTAGGCGCCCATGGCGACCTGCACGAGCATGAAGGCCAGCCAGAGGCCGGTGATCCGGACGGGGTCGAGGAAGACCAGCCCGTACAGGGTGAAGACGTCGACCACCGGGGCGAGCAGCGGCAGCAGGACCTGGAACATCAGCAGGTAGAGCAGGCCGCGGCGGCCGAGCTTGCCGGCCTGGCCGCGCTGGCGGAGCGCGCCCCGGTGCTTCCACATGGCCTGCAGGGTGCCGTAGCACCAGCGGTAGCGCTGCCGCCACAGGGCGCCGAGCGAGGCGGGGGCCTCCGTCCAGGCCCTGGCCCGCTCTTCGTAGACGACCCGCCAGCCGGCCCGGCAGAGCGCCATGGTGAGGTCGGTGTCCTCGGCGAGGGTCTCCTCGGCGACGCCGCCGATCCGCAGCAGGGCGGAGCGGCGGAAGGCGCCGACCGCGCCGGGCACGGTGGGCATGCACTCGGCGAGGTCGAAGAGCCGGCGGTCCAGGTTGAAGCCGACCACGTACTCGATGTGCTGCCAGCGGCCGAGCAGGCCGCCGCGGTTGACCACCTTGGCGTTGCCGGAGACGGCGCCGACCCGGCGGTCGGCGAAGGGCTGGACGAGCATCCGCACGGCGTCCGGCTCGAACACGGTGTCGCCGTCGACCATGACCACGAGCTCGGCGCGGGCGTAGCGCAGGCCGAGGTTGAGTGCGGCGGGCTTGCCGGAGTTGGGCTGCCGGAAGACCCGGACGTAGGGGAGGTTCAGGGATTCGACGAGGTCGGCGGTGCCGTCGGTGGAGCCGTCGTCGACGACGATCACCTCGACCGGGTGGTCGGAGGCGAGCAGGGAGCGGACGGCGGCCTCGATGCCGGCGCTCTCGTTGTAGGCGGGGACGATCACCGAGACCGGCTCGGTGATCGGCGGGCCCCAACCGCGGGCCCGCAGCCGCTTGTGCCGGCGGGCCGCGACCAGCAGGGCGATCGCACGCAGCACGCCGATCGCACCGGCCGCCCACAGGAGCCAGCCCAGCAGGTCGAGCACCCACGAACTGGCGCCGAGGACGGTGACGAGGGCGAGGCCCTGCCAGTGCTCGGCGGCGGTCGCGGGGTGCACCGGGTCGGTCGTGCCGACGGCGGCGGAGACGGTGTCGAAGCGCCAGCCGGCCGCCTGCAGCCGGGGCAGCAGGACGTCCAGGGCGGCCACGGTCTGGCCGCGGTCGCCGCCGGCGTCGTGCATCAGCACCACCTGGCCGTCGCGGCCCTTCGGGGTGGCGCCGGCGATGATCTGCTCGACACCCGGGCGGCGCCAGTCCTCGCTGTCGAGCGTGGTGAGGACGGTGAGGTAGCCGTCCCGGCCGGCCTGCCGGACGGCGTCCCAGCCGGCGTCGGTGAGCGCGTCGTTCCCGGCGGAGTACGGCGGCCGGAAGAGCGTGCTGGTCACTCCGGCGGCGCCGGCCAGGGCGAGCTGGGACTCCCGGAGTTCCAGCGTGCGCCGCCAGGGTGCGACGGCCGAGAGGTCGGCGTGGGTGAAGGTGTGCACGCCGATCTGGTGGCCCTCGGCGACGATCCGGCGGGCGAGGTCGGGGTGGTCGGCGACCTGGGTGCCGACGGTGAAGAAGGTGGCGTGCACGCCGTGGCGGCGGAGCACGTCGAGGACCTGCGGGGTCCAGCGCGGGTCCGGGCCGTCGTCGAAGGTGAGCGCGATCGTCCCGGTGGCCGGGCGGGCGGTACGGGCGGAACCGTCCTCGGACGCGGCGATCACCGGGCCGCCGGTGCGCACCTGCTCGGGGACGGCCGCACTGCTCCCGTCGGCGCGGGCGGCACCGTCCGCGGTGTTCCCGTACATGTGCCGGGTGTAGCCCTGGATCAGCAGCGCGGCCGCCAGGGTGAGGACGAGCACGGTCAGCAGCAGCCAGTGGGTGCGCAGCGGTGTCTGCCGGACGGCGGCCCGGCGGCCGCGGCTCCTGCGGGGGCGGGTGGCGGTGGTCACGGGGCGGCGCTCACGGGGTCTTGGTGGGCTTGCGGCCGGGCTGTGCGGTGGAGCGACCGTGGGTCGGGCTCGGCACGGTGGTCGCCGTGGCGGTCGGCTGCGGGGTGGCGGGCGCCGTGGTGCGGGTGGCGGGCACCGTCGGCCGGGTGGTCGCGGTGCTGCGGGTACCGGTCGGTCCGGCCGCACCGGCGGGGCCGGACGCCGGTTCGGAGCCCGCTGCGGCCGGTACGGGGGACTCGGCGGGCACGGTGGCCGCCGGGGTCGCGGTGTGCGCGGGCAGGGCCGGCAGGAAGGGGGCGTCCAGGACGGGGCCGCCGACCAGACTGGAGGCCAGCAGGCCGAGGTAGCCGACGGCGGGCACGGTGAGCAGCCAGCCGGCCCGGCGGACCAGCCGCCGGCGGCGCCCGCTGCCGTCGACGAACACCGGGGCGTCCGGTCGTGGCGCCGTCACGCGGGGGATCCGCAGCGTGTCGTCGGTCACGGGTGCTCCAATCGTCGCCCCCGGGCCCGGCACGGCCGGGCGGGCGGTGGACACGGGGGAATCCACCGCCCGCCCGGGGTTCCGGGGCGCCCGTCGGGGCGGATCCGGACGGGCACAAGGACCCGGGGGAGTTCCTGCGCCCGTCCGGAGCGGTTCCCGGGGAGGCGGTGGGCACGGGGGAACCCACCGACCCCCCGGAGTCTTCGGGGTGGTGCGGTCACCGGACGGCCGCCGAGCCCGGGGGGGGGTGTGTGCCCGCCGGCCGTCCGGAGTCTGTGGTGTCACCTCACCGCGGCACCGGCCTTGTCGGCGGTGTCGGTGAGGTTCTGCGCGGCGGTGCGGGTCGAGGTCCGCTCCGCCTTGGTCGGCGAGGCGCTCGGCTGGCCGCCGTCGTGCCCCGTACCGGTGGTCGCGGACGGGCTCGCCGTGGCGGTCCTGCCCTTGCCGGACTTGCAGTACGAGTCGACCTTGGCGGTGCCGCCGGCCGCCGCGACCAGTGGTGCCATCCGCGGCTCGGCCAGCAGGTCGCGCGGCTTGGTGCCGCTGCGCGAGCGGTCCGTCCAGACCTGGCAGAGCGCCGCGAGGTCGGGCAGCCCGGAGGCCGCCGAGGCGGAGCCCCCCGCTTGGGAGCCGGCCGACGGGGAGCCGGCCGCGTCGGTGCGGCCCGCGCTGCCGGACGGGGCCGGGCGCCCGCTAGGGGTGCCGTGGCCGTTGCGGGAGGCGGAGGCCGGGTCGGTCGGGGAGGCGTCCGGCGCGACGGGGGCGTGCCCCTTGGCCGGACTGCCGCCGAGGGCCTGCGGCAGGTTGCCGGTGCCCGCGGCGACGGCGACGCCGCCGACGGCGGTCACGGCGAACGCCGCGACGAGTGCCTTCAGCGTGAAGGTCCTCCTTCGCGCGTGGTCCGCCATGGTCGCTCTCCCGGGTTGCGGTGCAGGTGTGCGACGAGCCTCCCGGAAGGCGGCCACAGCCCGTTCCTCCCCGGGCAGTGCGCCGTCGGCGGGTGGGGCTGCCGCGGCGGCGAGCAGCCCGGCGAGGGCCGCATGACCGGTGAGGGAGGCCGGACCGGCCTCCGAGCCGACCGCGGCGCCGCCGAGCAGCTGCTCGGCGGTGTCCCGGTCGATCCGGCGGGATCGGTTCTTGCTCATCTCATGTCCTTCAGCGTCGCGGTCCGCGCGCGTGTCACACCCTGCGCGGAATTCTTTTCGGCGGGCTGCTGCCGGGGCAGTCCGGCGGCCGGTCCGCCGGTCTGGTCGAGCAGCTTGGCCAGCCGCTTCAGTCCGCGGTGGGCGGCCATCCGGACGCTGCCGGAGCGCTTGCCGAGCACCCGGGCGGCGCTCTCCGCGTCGAGCTGGAGCAGCACGCGCAGCAGGACGGCCTCGGCCTGGTCCCGGGGCAGCCGGGATATCAGGGCGAGCGCGTCCTCGGTGGTGACGGTGGCGATGGCGCTGTGCGCGGTGTCCTCGGCGGCCGCGAGGTCGAGCAGGTGCTCGACGGGCAGGTCGGCGACCGGGCGGCGGCGCTGGCGGCGCAGGTGGTCCATGGCGCGGTTGCGGGCGATGGTGGCCACCCAGCCGCGGAAGCCGTCCGAGTCCCCCTGGAATCCGGCGAGGTCGCGGGCGACCTGCAGCCAGGTCTCGGAGGCGATGTCCTCGGCGTCCTCGGGTCTGCCGCCGACCAGCACTCTCAGATAGCGCAGCAGACCGGGCTGGACGGCTCTGAAGAGCAGGCGGAAGGCCTGTTCGTCGCCGTTCCGGGCGGCCGCCACGGCCGCGGTGAGGTCCGCCGTCCGGCCGGGCGGGTGGTCCGGGCTGGTGGTGTGGCCCGCCGGGTCGCCGACGCCCGGGCCGTGGTGATCTGCACTGTGCACCCGCCACATCATGGGCCATCACGGCGCGGCCGTGGGGCGGCAGGGCGAGGTCCGTGGTTCGGGCCCGAAGTCCGCGGCCGGCAGGACCAATGTCCTGGCAGCAGCTGTCATTCGTCCGCGTCCGACAGAGGTGACCGGGGCATACGTTGGACCGGGCCGCTCCACCCCCCGCGGCCCGCCCGGTCCTCCACCCCCGGACCCCGCCTACCCCCAGGACACCGTGATGACCACTGCCCGGACGCTCTTCGCGGAGGGCATGCGCGACCATCTCGCGCCCGCCCTGCGCACCATGGGCTTCACCGGCTGGCGGCACACCTTCGCCCTGCCCGACGAGGAGCACTGGGCGCTGCTCGGCGTCGAGCTCGGCACCGCCGACGACCGCGTCGTCCGCTACACGGTGAACCTGGGGCTCACCCGCAAGTCCGCCTGGGCGGCCGACCGGCCCGGGCGGGCGGTGCGGCCCGACCCGAACGCGGTCACCGGCCTGGAGTCCTGGCACACCCGGATAGGCCGGCTGCTGCCGGTCGGCGGCGACGTGTGGTGGCAGATCACGCCCGGCCCGCGCTGGGCGGTCGCCGTCCAGGACACGGTGGCGGCCGTGCGCCACTACGGGCTGCCCGAGCTGCTCCGCCGCCTGGAGGCGGCCTCCGGCGGCACCGAGCGCTACCTCGGCCCCGAGGAGCTGGTGGACGTCAACGCCGCGCTTCGGCTCGCCGACGTCGCCCCGATCCGCCGGACGGAGCTGACCGACCGGGTGCTGCGGCTGTACGGCGACTGGTCGCCGGCGGACCGGGTCGCCCGCGAGGTGCTCCGCGGCGCCGCCACCGGCTTCCTCTCGGTCGGCGACACCCGCTTCGGCGCCGTCGGCTGCCGCGACACGGCCGGCCGCCACCTCTGGTCCTTCGGCGGCTGAACCGCCGGGCGCGGGCGGCGTCCGGGGAACCATCGGCGCACCCCCGGGAGTCTGTTCTGAGGGGGATCCGCAGGGGCCCCGCAACGGCTTGGGGGGAACGGGACATGACGGACGATCGGCGCCTGGTGTGGGACGGCTGCCTCAATGTGCGCGAGCTCGGCGGGCTGCCCACCCGGGACGGCCGGCGGACGCGGCGCGGGGCCGTCGTCCGCGCCGACAACCTGGACCGGCTGACCGCCGAGGGCTGGGCCGCGCTGCAGGCGTACGGCATCCGCACCGTGATCGACCTGCGCAACGAGGAGGAGTACCGGCCGCTGCTGCAGCGCCCGGACGGCATCGAGCTGGTCCGGGTACCGCTGGACGAGCTGGCCGGACCGGAGTGGTGGGCGCGGTTCGGCGGCCTGGACGGCACCCCGCTGGCCTTCCGGCCGTACCTGGACCACTGCCCGCGGGCGGTGGCGGAGGTGGTGGCCGCGGTCGGCCGGGCGGCGCCGGGCGGGGTGGTGGTGCACTGCGGCGCGGGCCGCGACCGCACCGGACTCGCCGCGCTGGTGCTGCTCGCCGTGGCCGGGGTCGCGGCCGACGCGATCGTCGACGACTACCTGCTGAGCGCCGGGAACCTGCGCCCGCTCTGGGCGATGCTGGGCCGGCCCGACGAGACCGCCGAGATCGAGGCGGTGCTGGACCGGGCCGGCACCACGGCCGAGGCGGCCCTGCTGGAGACGATCGCCGAGTTCGAGCCGGGCGTCTTCCTGCCGGCGGCCGACACGGCGGCGGTCCGGGCCCGGCTGCTGGCCTGACGCACCCGGGCCGGGGCCGCTACCAGAGACGGTCGACGGTGCCCGGGTGGAGCGCGATCCGGGCACCGTCGAAGCCGTGCCGGCGGGCCCGGCCGTGCGCGGAGAAGAACCCGGCGAGGACGGCCTTGTCGAAGCCGGGCCGGTCGCTCGGGAAGGGCTCCTCGGCCGTTCCGCCGACCAGGACGGCCCCGGGCAGCACCTCCCAGCCGGCCCGCTCGTAGAACCCCTGCAGCGGCCGGTCGCAGGTGAACAGGCCGAGGTCGGCGCCGAGCGCGGCGATCCGCGTGCGGGCCGCCGTGACGAGGGCCAGCCCGTGGCCGCGGCCCCGGCGGGCCGGGTCGGTGACCACCGCGGACAGCCCTCGGGCCGCGAACACCTCGCCGCCGTGCCGGAGGTCCTTGCCGAGCAGGTCGAGCGCGGCCACCACCCGCGGCCCGTCGACCAGCAGCATGCTCCGCGGGTCGAGCGCCGGGTCGTGACTCACCCCCGGGTCGGGCGCCCCGGTGGGCCAGGCCCGCTCCTGCAGGGCCCACACCTGGGCCCGGAGCCGGGCCGGCACCTCGGCCTCCGGGTACTCCACGACCTCCATCTGCCAGACTCCCCGTGTGATCGTCCGTACCGCCGTCCGCGGCGACCTGCCTGCCGTGCTCGCCCTGCTCGCCGACGAGTCCGCCGTCACCGATCCGGCGTCGGTGCGGGTCGGTGCAGCCTACGAGGCGGCCTTCGCCGCCATCGAGGCGGATCCGCGCAACGAACTGCTGGTGCTCGACGAGGGCGACGGCACGGTGCTCGGCTGCCTGCAGCTGACCCGCATCCCCGGCCTCGGCCGGGGCGGGGCGGAGCGGGCGCTGATCGAGGCCGTCCGGATCCGGGCCGACCGGCGCGGCGGCGGGCTGGGCCGGATGCTGCTGGCCCGGGCGATCGACCGGGCCCGCGAACAGGGCTGCTCCCTGGTGCAGTTGACCAGCAACAAGCGGCGGACCGAGGCACACCGCTTCTACGCCTCACTGGGGTTCGAGCGCAGCCACGACGGCTTCAAGCTCGTCCTGTGACGCGGCGGTCGCCGCTCAGAGGCCGCTGACCGGGCTGGTGACGACCCGGGTGCGGCCGTCGGCGCGGGCGGCGAGGCCCGCCGACAGGCGCAGCGAGCGGGCCGGGCCGAGGAGTTCGAGCGCCTCGTCGACCTCCGCCCAGCGGTGATCGTCGAGTTCGCCCGCGGGCAGGGTGATCGGGGTGTCGGCCGGCAGGGTGCCCAGGTCGAAGAGGAAGTGGCAGGCGGGGTGGTCGAGTTCGCCCGAGGGGTTGGTCCAGGCGACGGCCAGCAGCTCGCCGGCCTCCTTCTCGATGCCGGTCTCCTCGTGCAGTTCGCGGGTGGCGCACTGCTGCGGGTTCTCGCCGGGGTCGACCGTCCCGCCGACGAACTGCCAGTGCTCGCGGTAGCCGGCCTTGACGATCAGCACCCGGCCCTGCGGGTCGGTGATCAGGCAGCCGGCGGCCGCGTACACCCTGGTCAGCGAGGCGAGCCACTCCTCACGGGTCTGCAGCAGGGGGCTGTCGGACATGCGGTGCTCCTCCGCGTCGGGGACGGCCGCCGGGCGGCGGCACGGGCCCACTCTTCCGTACGGGCGCGCACGGCCGCGCCCCGTCGGTGTCGGCGGGGCGCGGCCGTGCGCGGGCGGAGGCCGTCTCAGTGCGCGGAGTGCTTCTCCGCGCCGCGGTGCCGGTGGCCCGGCAGCTCGACGTGGTGGGCGACGCCGGCCATCGGCCCCGCCGTCGTGTCGGAGCGGCGCCCGCCGTGGCTGAACACCGCGTCCCCGAAGTACGGCCCGTTGCGGGCGGCGGAGGCGGTGTCGGTGTGCAGCTGCGGGGCGAGCGGGCCGGGGTTGGTGGCCATGCCGCGGCGTTCGAGCAGTTCCTGGGTGCCGCGGCGGAGCTTGGTCATCTTGCCGGTGGTCTGCTTGGCCATGGTCGGCCTCCCTTCCGCAGCCGGGCCGCCCGCGGGGGCCGCGGGACTCGGGGAACGCCGACCGCACGGGGTGTTATGTCCGGATTTTAGCGTTTTCACTCCTTCCTGTACCCCCCGCCTGCCGACCCCGCACCTTTGGCCCGGACACCCGCCCGACGAGCCTCCGCAGGCCCGGCCCGGCAACCGGGCGGATCTCGTGACCGGCATCGCACTCCCCCGTCCGGGGGATGTGGGAGCATGCCGCGTGGCCACGCTGACCCCTGCAGGAGAACTGCGGACCGCGCCCGCGACACCGCGTCACCGCCGGGTGCGGCACCCCGCGGCGCTGATCCGCGCCCTGATCGGGCTCACCGCGATCGGCCTGCTCCTGCTGCTCGCCCAGTACGCCCAGGGCACCGCCGGCGGTCTGGACGCCGACGTCGTCGAGGGCACCGGCCTGCTCCCCCGGCCCCCGGTGCGGCTGCTGGCCGCCTGCAGCGCGGCCGCCCTGCTGCTGGTGCCGCTCGCCTTCGCCGTCGGCCGGGTGCTGCGCCGGGCCGGCCGGCAGGTCGCCGACGGGGTGCTCGCCGCCGTCCTCGCCTACGCCGTCTCGCTCCTCCTCGACCTCGCGGTCGGCGGGCTCACCGCGCTCACCCACCCCTTCCCCGAGGGCCCCGGCCGCACCGACCCGGTGTACGGACACCTGGCCCCCGTCCTGGCCTTCATGACCGCGGTCGGCACCGGCGGACTGCCCCGCTGGCGCGCCTCGCTCGCCGCCACCCTCACCGCCGCCGGGCTGTCCGGCCTGCTCACCGGCTACGCCACCCCGCTGTCGGTGCTGCTCGCGCTGCTGATCGGCTGGACCACCGCGCACCTGGTCGCCTGGACCGTCGGCGAACCCACCCGGGAGCCGTCCGAACTGCAGCTCTGGGTGACCCTGCGCAACGCCGGGACCCGCCCGAACACCGTGCGGGTGGCCGGCCCCTGCCGGTACCTGGTGACCCAGCACCAGGACCGGCCCGACCTCGACGTCCGGCTGCTCGACCGGCGCGCCGCCGCCCTCGGCCTGCCGCAGCACGTCTGGCAACTGCTGCGGCTGCGCACCGCCCCGCTGCCGCTCGGCCTGCGCTCGCTGCGCGAAGGACTGGAGCACCAGACCCTGGTGGCGCACGCAGCCTTCGCCGCCGGGGTACGTACCCCGGAGCCGCTCGCCGCCGCCGAACTCGGTCCGGACGCCGCCCTGGTGGCCTACCGCCACCTGCCCGGCCGGCCGCTCGGCGACGTCCCCGCGGACGAGGTCACCGACGAGGTGCTGCACGACGCCTGGCAGCAGCTGCGGCTGCTGCACCGGCGCAGCATCGCCCACCGCACCCTCGGCCCCGACACCGTCCGCCTCGGCCCGGACGGCGCGGTGCAGCTCACCGAACTCGCGTACGGCGAGATCGCGGCCGGCGAACTCCTGCTGCGCCTCGACGTGGCCGGGATGCTCACCGCGCTGGCCCTGAAGGCCGGTCCGGAACGGGCGGTGGCCGCCGGCGCCACGGTGCTCGGACCCGCCACGATCGGCGCCGCGCTGCCGCTGCTGCAGCCGATCGCCCTGCCCCGGGCGACCCGCGACGCCCTCGCCGCACAGCCCGAACTGGCCGCCGCGATACGCGCGGAAGTGCTCCGGCTGCGCCCGCAGGCACCGGCGGAACCCGTCCGGCTGGAACGGCTGCGGCCGCGCACCCTCGCCACCGTCGCCGCCGGCATGGCCGGCGGGTACCTGCTGCTGCAGGCACTGTTCGGCTCCGGCCTCGACTCCTTCCGCGCGGTCGCCGACGCCGACCCGTTCTGGCTCTCGGCGGCCGTCCTGGCGGCCGTCGCCAGCTACGGCGCGGCGGCCCTCGGATTCATCGGCTTCGTCCCGGAACGGCTCGACCCGCGCGGCGCGCTCGCCGCCCAAGTGGCGGGCTCCTTCGTCAAACTGGTGTCACCCGGCGGAGTGGGCGGCATCGCACTGAACACCCGGTTCCTGCAGGCCAGCGGGATCCCCACCGCACAGGCACTCTCCAGCGTGGGCGCCTCCCAGCTGGTCGGCCTGGCACTGCACATGCTGCAACTCGCCTTCTTCACCACCCTGGTGGGCCTCGGACCGCAGACCGAACTGCCCAGCCCGGCCTGGCTCGCGGCCGGCCTCGGCCTGGTCGCCGCCGTCCTGCTGTCCGCGCTCGCCGTGCCCTGGCTGCGGCGGCGGGTCGTCGGCCTGCTGCGGCCGCTGCGGGCCGAGGTGCTGCCGCGCCTGCTCGACCTGCTGCAGCAGCCGGGCAAGCTGGCGGCCGGCATCGCCGGGCAACTGCTGGTCTCGACGGCCTTCGTGGCCTGCCTGTACTGCTGCGCACTGGCGGTCGGCGCCCGGCCGTCCTTCAGCGCGGTCGCGGTGGTGTTCCTGGCCGGCAACGCGGCCGGCTCCGCGGCGCCCACGCCGGGCGGCGCGGGCGTGGTGGAGGGTCTGCTGACGGAGGGCCTGGCGCACACCGGCGGCATGGACCAGGGCAGCGCGTTCGCCGCGGTGATGCTCTTCCGGCTGCTGGTCTTCCTGCTGCCCGTCCTCCCGGGCTGGCTCGCCTTCACCTGGCTCCAGCGCCGCCGGGCCCTGTAGGCAACGCCCCAGGGGCGCGTGGGAGCACCTCCCGGCCGAAGGCTGGGGAGAACTGCGCAATTCGGATGGGGCTGCCCTACGGATCAGCGCGCGGCCCGAAATTCTGTGGCGTACCCGCTCCCGGACTGCGCAGTTCCCCGCGCCCCTGGGGTGCTGCCACTGGGGTGCTGCCCGTGGGGGTGCTGCCCGTGGCTGCCTCAGTCCCGGTAGTCGTCCTCGTCGAGGGAGACCACGATGGACTGCTCGACGGCGTCGCCGTCGTCGGCCTGGTCCGCGCCGAGGGCCCGCCGCTCGCGCAGTTGCTCCAGTTCGTCGACCTGGCGCTCGGCCACCTCCCGCTCCTCGTCCTCCGCCTCCATGACGGCCGGCGACTCCTCGTCGTAGTCTTCGGGGAACTCCGGGTTCTCTGGGTTCTGGACCATGGCGCCAGTATCCGCCGCGGACCGCCCGCCCGCGCCCCCTCGGCCGACCTCGGCGTGTTGGACGCACCGGACCGAACGCCGCCGCGCAGGGGTCAGGCGGCCTCGCGGGCCCGCCGCCGGTACTGGCCGGGCGGCAGCCCGTACGCGCGTTTGAAGGCCTTGGCGAAGGCGAATTCGGAGCGGTACCCGACCCGGTCCCCGACCACCGCGATCGGGGTGTCGGAGTGCCTCAGCAGGCCGGCCGCGGTGGTCATCCGCCAGCGGGTGAGGTAGGCGAGCGGCGGTTCGCCGACCAGGGCGGTGAAGCGCCGGGCGAACGCGGCCCGGGAGAGCCCGACGCCCGCACCGAGGCTCTCGACCGTCCAGGTGCCGCCGGGGTCGGCGTGGATCGCCTTCAGGGCGGGGGCGATCGCCGGGTCGCGCAGGGCGGCGGCCCAGCCGACTGCCGCGGCGTCGGGCTGTTCGTCGAGCCAGGCCCGCAGGATGTAGAGCAGCAGCAGGTCGATCAGCTGGGCGACGATGCCGTCGGAGCCGGGCCCGGGCCGCTCCAGTTCGGCGGCGAGCAGGTCGACCGCGGAGGCGAGGGCGGTGTGGCGGCCGCGCCGGGCCGGCAGGTGGATCAGCGGGGGCAGGGTGGCGACCAGCGGGTGCGGGCGCTCCTGGTCGAGGAGGTAGGAGCCGCAGAGGATCGTGCTGACCGGGCCGGTGCCGGGATCGGCGGGGCTCGGCGTCGGCGGCCGGGGCCAGCTGAGGTCGGCCCGGTAGTCGACGACCGGGGAGCCGGGGTCGTCGGCGAGGACGTGCTCCCGGCCGCTGCGTACGAAGACGATGTCGCCGGGGCCGAGCCGGGTGGTGGCGCCGCCGGGTTCGATCAGCCAGCAGGTGCCGGCGAGCACCACGTGGAAGCCGGCGCCGGCCTGCTCGGCGAAGCGCAGGCCCCAGGGCGCCCGGCAGTCGGTGCGGGCGGAGACGGGGTTGCCGGTCCGTACGGAGGCGACGGCGTCGGTGAGGATGTCCACCCGGCGAGCCTATCCGCCCGCCCACCACCTGGAGACGATCGGACATCGAATCGAGTCGATCAGCCATTCATCGTCTCGCACAGGGTTCCTACGGTGGACACCGAACCGATCGGCGGGACCGTCCCGCCGCACCCCCGCCGCCACCAGGAGCACCCCTTGCGCGCCATCGTCCAGCAGTCCTTCGGCACCCCCGACGTCCTCGTCCCGGCCGAGGCCGTCCGCCCGGTCGCCGGCCCCGGCGAGGTGCTCGTCCGGGTGCACGCCGCCTCGGTCAACCCGGTGGACGCCCACGTCCGGGCGGGTGCGCTGCCGATGCTCGGCGAGCCGCCGTTCGTGCTCGGCTGGGACGTCTCGGGCGTGGTCGAGGAGGTCGCCCCGGACGTCACCCGGTTCCGGGTCGGCGACGAGGTCTTCGGCATGCCGTGCTTCCCGCGGCCGGCGGGCGCCTACGCCGAGTACGTCGCGGCGCCGGCCGGGCACCTCGTCCGCAAGCCGGCCGGCCTGGACCACGTGCGGGCCGCCGCGCTGCCGCTGGCCGGGCTGACCGCCTGGCAGGCGCTGGTCGGCACGGCCGGCCTGCGGGAGGGCATGCGGGTGCTGGTGCACGGCGCGGGCGGCGGGGTCGGCCACCTCGCGGTGCAGATCGCCAGGGCCCGCGGCGCGGAGGTACTGGCCACGGCGAGCGCGGCCAAGCACGACTTCGTCCGCTCGCTCGGGGCGGACCGCGTCATCGACTACCGGGCCGGCGACTTCGCCGCCGGGCTGGGCGGGCTCGACGTCGTCCTGGACGGCGTCGGCGGATACGGGCGGCGTTCGCTGCCGCTGCTGGCCGAGGACGGCATGCTGATCACCCTGATCGAGCGGAACAGCCCGGAGCTCACCGCAGCGGCCGCGGCGGCCGGACGGCGCCTCGCCGGGCCGGTCGTCGCGCCGGACGCCGCCGGGCTGGCGGCCCTGGCCGAGCTGGCGGAGCAGGGCCGGCTGCGCCCGCACGTGCAGCACGTGCTGCCGCTGGAGGAGGCCGCGAAGGCGCACGCGCTGATCGAGTCGCGTGGCACCCGGGGCAAGATCGTGCTGACGGTCTGAGTCCGGGTCAGGCCCGTTCGGCGGCCTCCCGGTCGAGGAAGACCAGCCGGGCCCGCTTCTCCGGCTTGTCGATCTCCGGGCCGGGTTCGAAGCCGCAGCGCCGCAGCAGCGCGATCGCCCGGTCGTTGCGGGCGTCGGGCTCGGCGACGATCCGGCGGCGGCCCGGGTCGGCGAGCAGGAAGCGGACGAACACGCCGACCAGCGCCCGGCTGACGCCGTGCTGCGGGGGGCCGTCCGCCGGGCCGATCAGCAGGTGCATCCCGTGGTCGCCCGGCCGGACGTCGTAGCACTCGCCGACCGGGTCGTGCTCGGGTTCGTAGCTCTGGAAGAGCGCGGCCGGGCGGCCGTCGCGCAGCGCGAGGAAGGCGTGGTGGGTGGTCAGCGAGTCGACGAACTCGTAGGTCTCCCGGACCTGTTCGCGGTCGGCGTCGAGCATGCCCCAGTAGCGGGCGCGCGGTTCGGTGACCCAGCGGTGGACGAGTCCGGCGTCGGCGGCCGGGTCCAGCTCGACGATCCGGACGGCTCCCACGACGGGCAGCCGCTCCTCGTGCAGCGCCGGGCGGTCCGCGGGCAGGGCCGCCCGGGCGGGGGTGTCGGCGGTCATCACGGCTCCTCGGTGAGGCGGGTCCAGTCGGTGGTGACGGGTGCGAGGCCGCCGCTCAGCCACAACGGCAGCTGGTCGCGCCGGTGCGGGTGGCCGGGCAGCCCGGAGGCGCCGAACGGCACCACCCAGCGGCTGTTGTCGCGGTCGGCCAGATCCCAGACGTACCGGGCCGCCGGTCCGCGGGCGCTGCGGTCGGTGAAGCCGGGCACGCTGGAGGTGGAGAGCACGCAGTCGTGGTCGCCGGCCAGCCCCGGCCGGTCCTCGTCGGATCCGCCGTCGGCACCGGGCAGCGCCTGCCAGGGCGCCAGCCGGTGGGTGGCGCCCCAGGTCCGCCCGGTGTCCTCGGCGGCGGCGGTCTCCTCCGCGGCGGCCCGCACCAGCGCGGTGCGGTCCACGCCGGGCAGCCGGTCCTCCGCCAGCAGGGTCTCCAGCGCGTAGGCGATCCTGGGCAGCAGTGCCAGCCAGGGCAGGAACGGCTCCGGGTACGGCGAGGGCCCGGTGAGGCCGGCGAGCGCCGGTTCGGCGGCGAACCGGCGGACGACGGCGGAGCGCAGCTCGGCGAACCGGGCGGCGTCGGTGGAGTCGGCCGCCATCCGGCGGTCCCAGGCCAGCAGCCGGTCGCGGAGCTTCTCGGCGGCCGGGCTGAGGGCGTCGAGGGCGGCGAGCAGGTCGAGCAGCGGGGCGGCGGAGGCCAGGTGGGTGTCCATGTGGACGAGCGCCATGTCGGCCGCCGTCCAGGCGACCGGGGCGGCGAGCAGGTCGGCGATCCGGTCGGCCCGGTGCGGCGGCGCGAACTCCACGCCGAGCGGGGCGGCGAGGCCCCGCTGATTGGCCATCACCGCGGTGCCGTCCACCTCGGCGCGCGGCATCGGGCGCCGGCCGCGCCAGGCGTGCTCGGCCTCCCAGGCGGGGACGGGCCGCAGGCTGTTGGCGCGGGGCCGGTCCGGGACGGCGCCGGCGACCCGGTGCAGCAGGCCGCCCGCGGTGTCGGCGGCCTGGACGACGTTGACCGGCTCGATCCAGTGGTCGAAGGCGCGGTCGACGTCGTCGACGGTGCGGGCGCGCAGCAGGGCGGGCAGCGCGTCGAAGCCGAGTTCGACGTCGACCCGCGGCAGGCAGCGGAGGCTGAGGGCCTCCCCTTCGCCGTCGGCGCCGCCGGTGATCACCGGTCCGCGGGCGGTCTCGACGATCTCGATCTCCACCGGTCCGGCGCCGGCGACCTCGACCGTCTCGCGGTGGACGGCGGCGGGCTGCCAGCCGTCCGGGCCGAGCGCCTCGACGCCGGGGCCGCCGGGGCCGCCGGTGCGGCGCAGCCGTTCCCGGTAGAGGTCCTGGTAGTCGGCCATGGCGTTGGTGATCGCCCAGGCGACGCCGCCGGTGTGGCCGAAGTGGCCGATGCCGGGGACGCCGGGCACGGCCAGGCCGATCACGTCGTACTCCGGGCAGGCCAGCCGGACCTGCTGGTAGATGCCCGGGTCCTCGACGAAGCGGTGCGGGTCTCCGGCGATCAGGGCGGCGCCGCTGCCGGTGCGCCCGCCGGCGATCAGCCAGCCGTTGCTGCCGGAGGTGCCGGGGCCGTCGGTGGCGAAGAGTTCGGTGTGCTCCTCGCCGAGGGCGCGGGCGACCCGGTCGCGCCAGAGCTTGGTGGGGAAGCCGGCGAACAGGACGTGGTGGGAGAGCCAGACGGAGAGCGGGGTCCACGGCTCCCAGTGGCCGGGGGTGGTCCCGGCGGCGGCGAACTCGGGGGCCCGGTGGCCGTGTTCGGCGAGCCCGTCGTTGACACCGTCGACGTAGGCGCGGACCCATGCGGCGGTCGCCGGGGCGAGGGCGTCGTAGCAGCGGCGGGCGGTGTCGGCGAGCCGGGCCCGCCGGGCGAAGACGTCCCAGCCGAGGGCGTCGGCGCCGAGGAAGGCGGCGGAGGTGCCGCGGGCGCGGTGCCGCTCGACCTCGATCTGCCAGGCGCGGTCGGCGGCGGCGTTGCGGCCCTGGGCGCGGGCGAGTTCGAGCGGGTCGTCGGCGCGCAGGTGCGGGATGCCGTACGCGTCGCGGTAGGTACGGGCGGTCATGCCCGGCTCCCTTCGGGGCGGGCGGCGCCGCGGCGGGCGGCGGGGACGACCAGCGGGGTGCCGGTCTCGGGGCAGTCGATGACCCGGCAGGGCAGCGTGAAGACCTGTTCGACGAGGTCGGCGGTGACGATCTCGGCGGGCGGCCCGGAGGCGACGACCTTGCCGTCGCGCATGGCGATCAGGTGGGTGGCGTAGCGGGCGGCGTGGTTGAGGTCGTGCAGCACGGCGACGAGGGTGCGGCCCTGCTCCTCGTGCAGCCGGGCGCACAGGTCGAGGACCTCGATCTGGTGGGCGATGTCGAGGTAGGTGGTGGGCTCGTCGAGGAGGAGCAGCGGGGTCTCCTGGGCGAGTGCCATGGCGATCCAGACGCGCTGGCGCTGGCCGCCGGAGAGTTCGTCGACGAGCCGGTCGGCGAGGGTGTCGACGCCGGTGGCGGCCATCGACTCGGTGACGACCTCCTCGTCGCGGGCGGACCACTGGCGGAGCAGGCCCTGGTGCGGGTAGCGGCCGCGGGCGACGAGTTCGGCGACGGTGATGCCGTCGGGGGCGACGGAGGACTGGGGCAGCAGGCCGAGGGTGCGGGCGACCTTGCGGGCCGGGATCGTCGCGATGTCCTGGCCGTCGAGCAGCACCGAGCCGGCGGCCGGCCTGAGGGTGCGGGAGAGGGCGCGCAGCAGGGTGGACTTGCCGCAGGCGTTGGGGCCGACGACGACGGTGAACGACCGGTCGGGGACGGCGACGGTCAGGCCCTCGGCGATGGTGCGCTTCTCGTAGGCGAGGGTCAGCTCGGCGCCGGCGAGGCGCGTTCCGCCGCTGTCCATGGTCGGTTCTCCGTTCCGGGGCGTGGTGCTGGTGCGGGGTGCGGTCCGTCTGTTCACAGCCGGCCCGCCCGGCGCTCGGTGGCGAGGAGCCAGACGAGGTAGCCGCCGCCGAGGACTCCGGTGACCACGCCGACCGGCAGCTGGTGGCCGGCGAAGGCGTGCTGGGCGGCGTAGTCGGCGGTGACGAGCAGGGCTGCGCCGGTGCACGTGGCGGCGAGCAGGTTGGGGCCGGGCGCCCGGGTGAGCCGCTTGGCCAGCTGGGGTGCGGTGAGGGCGACGAAGTTGACCGGTCCTGCGGCGGCCGCGGCGAGCGAGGCGAGCAGGACGGCGCAGACGAGCAGGGCGAGGCGGACGCGCTCGACCCGGATGCCGAGGCCGCTGGCGGCGTCGTCGCCCATCTCCAGCATCCGCAGGGCGCGGCCGCAGCCGAGCAGCACGGCGGGGCCGAGGACGGCGAGGGCGATCAGCAGCGGGACGGCGTCGCGCCAGCCGCGGCCGTCGAGGCTGCCGGTGAGCCAGAGCATCGCGCGGGCGGCGTCCATGAGCTGGGTGCGGGTCAGCAGGTAGCCGTTGATGCCGGTGAGGATGGCGGCGCTGCCGATGCCGACGAGGACGAGCCGGCTGCCCTGGACGCCCTGCCGCCAGGCGAGGGCGTAGATCGCGGCGCCGGTGGCGGTGCCGCCGGCGACCGCGCCGCCGGCCAGGGCGAGGCTGCTGCCGCCGGCGAGGACGACGAGCAGGGCGCCGGCGCCGGCGCCCTGGGTGAAGCCCAGGATGTCGGGGCTGCCGAGCGGGTTGCGGACGAGGGACTGGAACAGCGCGCCGGACAGGGCGAGGGCCGCGCCGACCAGCAGGGCGGTGACGACGCGGGGCAGCCGCAGGTCGTTGACGACGAAGTCCTCGGCGGGGCTGCCGCCGCCGGTGAGAGTGCGCAGCACGTCGGAGGTGCTCATCGGGTAGTCGCCGCTGCCGAGGGCGAGGACGCCGACGGCGAGGGCGAGCAGGGCGGCCGAGGCGCCGACGAGCAGGGCGCGGGGCCGGTGGCGGACGGAGACGGAGGTGCCGATCCGGAGGGTGCTGCTCATGCCCGGGCCACCTTTCCGCGGCGTGCGAACCAGAGGAAGAAGGGGCCGCCGAGGACGGCGGTGACGATGCCGACCTGGAGTTCGCCGGGCCGGCCGAGGACGCGGCCCAGCACGTCGGCGCCGAGCAGCAGGACGGGGGCGAGGACCGCGCAGTAGGGGAAGAGCCAGCGCAGGTCGGGGCCGGTGAGGGCGCGGACGAAGTGCGGCACCATCAGGCCGACGAAGACGATCGGTCCGCAGGCCGCGGTGGCCGCGCCGCAGAGCAGGGTGACGGCGGTGATCGCGGCGGCGCGGACGAGTTCGGGCCGGGCGCCCAGCGCGCGGGCGGAGTCGTCGCCGAGGGCCATGGCGTTGAGCGGCCGGGCGAGGGCGAGGGCGAGCAGCAGGCCGGTGGCGATGAACGGCAGCACCTTGAACACGGTGGAGGCCTGGGCGCCGGCGAGCGAGCCGACCGTCCAGAAGCGCATCTTCTCCAGGGCGCCGGTGTCCAGCAGCATCAGGGCGCTGACGTAGCTGTAGAGGGTGGCGTTGAGGGCGGAGCCGGCGAGGGCGAGCCGGGCCGGGGTGGCGCCGCGGCCGCCGCCGACGGCGTAGACCAGGGCGGCGACGGCGGCGGTGCCGGCGAGGGCGAACCAGACGTAGCCGTCGAAGGTGGCGATGCCGAGGAAGGTGCCGGCGGAGACGACGGCCGCGGAGGCGCCGGCGTTGATGCCGAGCAGGCCGGGGTCGGCGAGCGGGTTGCGGGTGAGGGCCTGCATGACGCCGCCGGCGAGGCCGAGCGCGGTGCCGGCGAGCAGGCCGAGCAGGGTCCGCGGCAGCCGCATCTCGTGGACGACGGTGTACGAGCCGGAGGCGGGGTCGGTGAGGCCGTGCCAGACCTCGGCGGGCGCGAGCTGCTTGGCGCCGACGCCGACGCTGAGGACCAGGACGGCGATCAGGACGGCGAGGGCGGCGAGGAGGCCGGCGGCGCGCAGCGCGGTGCGGGCGCCGGGCGGGCGTCGTCGGAGGTCGGCGGGTTCGGCCGAACCCCCTTGGGCCTGTGGCGGCTTGGTGAGAGACACGGGTGGTGCTCCGGCGCTGGCGGGGACCGGATTCCGGAACCCCCTCTGGACAACGACTTAGGTTAGGTTAACCTAATGTCCGCTGCGGGTCAGCCGCCAGTCCCTGCCTGCGCCGACCGCCGCACCCGCCCCCTTCGAACCGAGAGAGACACCGTCATGCCGCGTTCCAGAACTGCCGCTCACCTCTCCCGTCGCGGCCTGCTCGCCGCCGGTGGCGCCACCGCCCTCGGTGCCGTGCTGGCCGCCTGCGGCAGTGGCGGCGGTTCGGGATCCGACGGCGCGTCGGGCTCTTCGGCGAAGCCCGCCGGTGCGGGCTCCTGGTCGTTCACCGACGACCGCAGGAAGGAGGTCACCGCCAAGTCCGCCCCGAAGCGGGTCGTGGCGTACACCGGCACCGCGGCCGCCCTGGTGGACTTCGGCCTGGACGAGCAGATCGTCGGCGTCTTCGGCGAGACGAAGACCGCCGACGGCAAGGCCGACCCGACGGCCGGCGACCTGAAGGTCGACAAGGTCGAGATCCTCGGCAACGTCTGGGGCGAGTTCGGCGTCGAGAAGTACGCGGCGCTGCGGCCCGAGCTGCTGGTGACGCACATGTACGACCCGGACGCGCTCTGGTACGTGCCGGACGAGAGCAAGGACAAGATCCTGGGGCTCGCCCCGAGCGTCGCGATCACCACCGCCCGCGTCCCGATGACCAAGCCGATCGAGCGGTACGCCGCACTCGCCGAGTCGCTCGGCGCGGACCTGAAGGCGAAGAAGGTCACCGACGCCAAGGCCCGCTTCGAGAAGGCCGCCGAGGAGCTGCGCCAGGCCGCCAAGGCCGCCGGCGGCCTCAAGGTGATGGCCTGTTCGGGCAGCGCGGACATCTTCTACGTCTCCAACCCGAAGGTCTCCACCGACCTGATGTACTTCGCCGAGCTCGGCGTGGACATCGTGGTGCCGACCAAGCTGGAGGCCGGCGACTACTTCGAGGCGCTCAGCTGGGAGAACGCCGGCAAGTTCCCCGCCGACCTGATCCTGCTGGACAACCGCTCGACCGCGCTGCAGCCCAAGGACCTCGCAGCCAAGCCGGCCTGGGGCCAGCTGCCCGCCGTCAAGGCCGGCCAGGTCACCCCGTGGGACGCCGTGCCGCGCTTCTCGTACGCGGGTGCCGCGCCGCTGCTGGAGAACCTCGCCAAGGCGATCCGGAACGCCAAGAAGGTGAGCTGACGCCGCCATGGCCACCGCTTCCGCGATCGCGGCGCAGTACGGCTTCTTCGAGGCCGAGGTCGTCCGCACCCGCCGGCTCGGGCCGACGATGCTGCGGGTCACCTTCGGCGGCGCACAGCTGGCCGGCTTCGCCTCGGGCGGCCGGGACCAGAGCTTCTCGCTCTTCCTGCCGCACCCCGGGCAGGACGCCCCGGTGCTGCCGGTCGAGGAGGGCGAGGGCTGGTTCGCCGCCTGGCGGGCGCTCGACGAGGACGTCCGGGCGGTGATGCGCTCGTACACCGTCCGCGCGCAGCGCCGTGACCCGGACGAGGTGGACGTCGACTTCGTGCTGCACGGGGTCGACGTGCCCGGCGCGGCCGGACCGGCCGCCTCCTGGGCGGCGAAGGCCGCACCGGGTGACCGGGTGGTCATGCTCGGCCCGGCGGTCGAGGACAACCGCAGCGTCTGCTTCCGGCCGCCGGCCGGCACCGACTGGGTGCTGCTGGCCGCGGACGAGACGGCACTGCCCGCGGTCGGCGGCATCCTGGACGCGCTGCCGCCGGCCACCCGCGCCCGGGTCTGGATCGAGGTCCCGTACGCGCAGGACATCCAGGACCTGGCCGCCGGACCGGAGGTGGAGATCACCTGGCTGGTCCGGGAGAGCGGGGCGACCCCGCTGGTGGAGGCCGTCCGCGCGGCCGACCTGCCCGGGGGCACCCCGTACGCCTGGATCGCGGGCGAGTCCGGGAGCGTCCGGGCGCTGCGCCGGCACCTGGTCGGCGAGCGCGGGACGGACCGCGCCGCGGTGACCTTCTCCGGCTACTGGCGGCGCGGCGCCTCCGAGGAGCAGCTGCGCCTGGAGGCCGCTTCCGGCACGTCTTCTGACGAGGACTGAATTCGACACACCGTCAATCGCACCTCCACGACGGCCCGTTCCCCGACTCCGGGGTACGGGCCGTCGCGCATGCATGGAACTTAGGATAGGCTAACCTAAGTTCCACTCCCCGTCCGCGACCGTTGAGGACTGACCATGAGTTTCCGGGGCCACACCGTCGAGCCGTCGGCAGGCAGCACCGCCACCCTGGAGGACGCCAGATCACACCTGTTCAACGACCGCACGGTGGAGCGCTACCGGGAGTCCCTGCGGGCCGGCGTCGAGACCGTCGCCGCCAAGGTCTCCACCACCACCCGCCCCTTCACCGGGACGACCCCGGACCGGCTGGCCCCGGAGATATCCGGCATCGACCTCGACCGCCCGCTCGGCGACCTTGCCGAGGCGCTCGCCGAGCTGGAGGACGTCTACCTCCGCGACGCCGTCTACTTCCACCACCCCCGCTACCTGGCCCACCTCAACTGCCCGGTGGTGATCCCCGCCCTGCTCGGCGAGGCCGTCCTCACCGCCGTCAACTCCTCGCTGGACACCTGGGACCAGAGCGCCGGCGGCACCCTGATCGAGCGTCGCCTGATCGACTGGACGGCCGAGCGGATCGGCCTCGGCCCGGACGCCGACGGCGTCTTCACCAGCGGCGGCACCCAGTCCAACCTCCAGGCCCTGCTGCTCGCCCGCGAAGAGGCCTGCACCGCCCTCGCGGCCGCCGCCGACACCCCGCCGGCCAAGCACGAACTGCTGCCGCAGCTGCGCATCATCGCCTCCGAGGCCAGCCACTTCAGCGTCAAGAAGTCCGCGAAACTGCTCGGCCTCGGCATGGACGCGGTGATCTCCGTGGAGACCGACCGCGGCCGCCGGATGAAGCCCGAGGCGCTCGCCCGGGAGCTCGCCCGCTGCACCGCCGAGGGCCTGACCGTGATGGCCGTGGTCTCCACCGCCGGCACCACCGACTTCGGCTCGATCGACCCGCTGCCCGAGATCGCCGGCCTGTGCGCCGCCGCCGGGGTGTGGATGCACGTGGACGCCGCCTACGGCTGCGGACTGCTGGTCTCCCCCACCCGCCGGCACCTGCTGGACGGCATCGAGCGGGCCGACTCGGTCACCGTCGACTACCACAAGTCCTTCTTCCAGCCGGTGAGTTCCTCCGCCGTGCTGGTCCGCGACGGCGCCGTGCTGCGGCACGCCACCTACCACGCGGACTACCTCAACCCGGCCCGGATGGCCGAGCGGCGGATCCCCAACCAGGTCGACAAGAGCATCCAGACCACCCGGCGCTTCGACGCCCTCAAGCTCTGGCTGACCCTGCGCACCATGGGCGCCGAGGCCGTCGGCCTGCTCTTCGACGAGGTCGTCGACCGCGCCGCCGCCGCCTGGGAGATGCTCACCGAGGACCCGCGCTTCGAGGTCGTCACCAAGTCGCAGCTGTCCACCGTCGTCTTCCGCTGGCTGCCGCCCGCCGGCCCGGCGCGCGACCTCGCCGACGAGGCCAACCTGTACGCCCGCGAGGCGCTCGCCGCCTCCGGCGAGGCCGTCGTCGCCGGCACCAAGGTCGACGGCCGCCACCACCTGAAGTTCACCCTGCTCAACCCGGAGACCACCGTGGACGACATCGCGCACGTCCTCGACCTCCTCGCCGAGCACGCCGGCCGGTACGTCAACGACCGGGCCGCCGTCGCCCCCGAGCTCTGCCCCACCGCGGTCTGATCCCCGCCCGCCCCCTCCGCACCACGGGAGAAGCATGTCCACCCACGACTTCGTCGCGATCGGGCTGGGTCCCTACAACCTGGGCCTCGCCTGCCTCACCGAGCCGATCGACGGCCTCGACGGCGTGTTCCTGGAGAGCAAGCCGGACTTCGACTGGCACCCCGGGATGCTGCTCGACTTCGCCACCCTGCAGACGCCGTTCATGGCCGACCTGGTGACGCTCGCCGACCCGACCTCGCCGTACTCCTTCCTCAACTACCTGAAGGAGCGCGGCCGGCTGTACCCGTTCTACATCCGCGAGATGTTCTACCCGGTGCGCAGCGAGTACAACGAGTACTGCCGCTGGGCCGCCGCCAGGCTGCGCAGCGTCCGCTTCGGGCACACCGTCACCCGGGTCGAGTACGACGGGGCCGACGGCCTGTACACCGTCGTCTCCGAGGCCGGCGGCGGAACCGTCCGGCACCGCGCCCGGCACCTGGTGCTCGGCACCGGCACCCCGCCCTTCCTGCCCGAGCCCTGCCGCGGGCTCGGCGGCGACCTGGTGCACAACTCCGGCTACCTGGAGGCCAAGCAGACGCTGCAGAAGAAGCGCAGCATCACCGTCGTGGGCAGCGGCCAGAGCGCCGCCGAGATCTACTACGACCTGCTCGCCGAGACGGACGTGCACGGCTACCGGCTCGACTGGGTGACCCGCTCGCCGCGGTTCTTCCCACTGGAGTACACCAAGCTCACCCTGGAGATGACCTCCCCCGAGTACGTGGACTACTTCCACGCCCTGCCGGAGGAGACCCGCTACCGCCTGGAGTCCGAGCAGAAGGGCCTCTTCAAGGGCATCGACGCCGACCTGGTCAACGGCATCTACGACCTGCTCTACCAGAAGAGCGTCAAGGGCCCCGTCCCGACCAGGCTGCTCACCAACTCCGCGCTGCGCAGCGCCTCGTACGACGAGACGCCGGGTACCTACACCCTCGGGCTGCACCACGCCGAGCAGCAGCGGGACTTCTCGCTGACCACCGAGGGCCTGGTGCTGGCCACCGGCTACGCGTACACCCCGCCCGCCTTCCTGGAGCCGGTGCACGACCGGATCCGCTGGGACGGCCGCGGCCGCTTCGACGTCGCCCGCAACTACAGCATCGACACCACCGGGCGCGGGATCTTCCTGCAGAACGGCGGCACCCACACCCACAGCATCACCTCGCCCGACCTCGGCATGGGCCCGTACCGCAACTCGTGGATCGTCCGCGAGCTGACCGGCCGCGAGGTCTACCCGATCGAGAAGACCATCGCCTTCCAGGAGTTCGGCGCGCCGGAGGGCGCCCCCGCATGACGCTCTTCACCCGCACCGACGCCCGCCTCGGCGAGTTCTCCGTCCGCCCGCTCGACCCGGACGCCGACGCCGCACTGCTGCACGGCTGGGTCACCCACCCCAAGGCCGCGTTCTGGATGATGCAGGACGCCACCGAGGACGACGTCCGCGCCGAGTACCGGCGGATCACCGGGCACCCGCACCACGACGCCTTCCTCGGCCTGGTCGACGGCGTGCCGGCCTTCCTGGCCGAACGCTACGACCCGGCCCGGCTCGAACTCGTCGGCCTCCACGACGCCGAGCCCGGCGACGTCGGCATGCACTTCCTGTGCGCGCCCGCCGACACCCCGGTGCACGGCTTCACCCGGGCCGTCATCACCACCGTGATGGCCTTCCTCTTCGACGACCCGGCCACCCGCCGCGTCGTCGTCGAGCCGGACGTCCGCAACACCGCCGTCCACGCCCTGAACGCCGCCGTCGGCTTCGAGGTGGTCGGCCCGATCGCCAAGCCGGAGAAGGACGCCCTGCTCAGCGTCTGCACCCGCGCCCAGTTCCAGCACGCCCTCGCAGGAGCCGCCGCATGATGCCCGCCGGAGCCGTCGCCCACCTGACGCCGGACGCCTGGGCACGGGCCAACCGGCTGCTCGTCCGCAAGGCGCTCGCCGAGTTCTCGCACGAGCGGCTGCTCGCCCCCGAGCGGCTGCCCGACGGCCGGTACGCCGTCCGCAGCGACGACGGCACGGTGGAGTACCGCTTCACCGCCCGGCTGCGCGCCCTCGACCACTGGCAGATCCCGGACGGGTCCGTCACCCGGCACCGCGGCGAGCAGGAACTGCCGCTCGACGCCCTGGACTTCTGCATCGAACTGCGCGGCACGCTCGGCCTGACCGACGAGGTGCTGCCGGTCTACCTGGAGGAGATCTCCTCCACCCTGGCCGGCACCGCCTACAAGCTCTCCCGGCCCGCCCTCGGCGCCGACGAGCTGGCCAAGGCGGACTTCCAGACCGTCGAGACCGGCATGACCGAGGGCCACCCCGGCTTCGTCGCCAACAACGGCCGGATCGGCTTCGGCGTGCACGAGTACCACCGGTACGCCCCGGAGGCCGCCTCCCCGGTCAAGCTGGTCTGGCTCGCCGCGCACCGCGACCACTCGGTCTTCACCTCCTGCGCGGACACCGACTACGACACGCTGATCCGCCAGGAGCTGGATCCGGCCACCCTGGCCCGGTTCGCCGCCGCGATGGCCGCCCGCGGGCTCTCCCTCTCCGACTACCACCTGCTGCCGGTGCACCCCTGGCAGTGGTGGAACAAGCTGTCGGTGACCTTCGCCGGCGAGGTCGCCCAGCAGCGCCTGGTCTGCCTCGGCGAGGGCGACGACGAGTACCTCGCCCAGCAGTCCATCCGCACCTTCTTCAACACCAGCGACCCGTCCCGGCACTACGTGAAGACGGCCATCTCGGTGCTCAACATGGGCTTCATGCGCGGCCTCTCGGCCGCCTACATGGAGGCCACCCCGGCCATCAACGACTGGCTGGCCAAGCTGATCGCCGACGACGAGGTGCTGCGCGGCACCGGCCTGACGATCATCCGCGAGCACGCCGCGATCGGCTACCGGCACCGCCAGTACGAGGCCGCCACCGACCGGTACTCGCCGTACCGCAAGATGCTCGCCGCGCTCTGGCGGGAGAGCCCCGTGCCCTCCCTCGCCCCCAGCGAGCGGCTGATGACGATGGCCGCCCTGCTGCACACCGACCGGGCCGGCCGCTCGCTGGCCGCCGCCCTGATCGGGCAGTCCGGCCTCGCCCCCGAGGTGTGGCTGCGACGCTACCTGGACGCCTACCTGACCCCGCTGCTGCACAGCTTCTACGCCTACGACCTGGCGTTCATGCCGCACGGCGAGAACACGATCCTCGTGCTGGACGGCGGCACCGTGCAGCGGGCGGTCTTCAAGGACATCGCCGAGGAGATCGTCGTCATGGACGAGAACGCGGTGCTGCCGCCCGCCGTCCGGCGCGTCCGGGCCGCGGTGCCCGACGACATGAAGCTGCTGTCGATCTTCACCGACGTCTTCGACTGCTTCTTCCGCTACCTCGCCGCGACCCTCGCCGAGGACGGCGTGCTCGACGAGGACGGCTTCTGGCGGACGGTCGCCGAGTGCGTCGCCGACTACCGCGACTCGGTGCCGCACCTCGCCGACCGGTTCGACCGGTACGACCCGTTCGCGCCCGAGTTCGCGCTGTCCTGCCTCAACCGGCTGCAGCTGCGCAACAACCGGCAGATGGTCGACCTGGCCGACCCGTCCGCCGCCCTGCAGCTGGTCGGCACCCTGGCCAACCCGATCGCCCGCTTCGCCCCCGCGGCCCGGTGACCGCCGCCACCGCGCCGGTGGAGTCCGCCCGCGAGGCCCGGCTGCCCGGCCGGTGGCCGGCCCTCGCGGTGATCTGCCTCGCCCAGCTCGTCGTGGTGCTCGACAACACCGTGCTGAACGTGGCCGTCCCCACCCTCGGCCGGGAGCTCGGCGCGGACACCGCCGGCATCCAGTGGATCGTCAACGCCTACTCCCTCGTCCAGGCCGGGCTGGTGCTCGCCGCGGGCGCCGCCGCCGACCGGTACGGCCGGCGACGGCTGCTGCTCACCGGGCTCGCCCTCTTCGGCCTCGGCTCGCTCGCCGCCGGACTCTCCACCACCACCGGGCAGCTGATCGCCGCCCGGGCCGGCATGGGGGTGGGCGGCGCCCTGCTGATGACCAGCACGCTCGCCGTGGTGATGCAGCTCTTCGACGCCGAGGAGCGCACCCGGGCGATCGCCGCCTGGAGCGCCGTCAGCGCGCTCGGCTTCGCGGCCGGCCCGCCGGTCGGCGGCCTGCTGCTGGCGCACTTCGCGTGGGGCGCGCTCTTCCTGGTCAACATCCCGGTGGTGCTGCTCGGGCTGGCGGCCACCCGGCTGCTCGTCCCCGAGTCCCGCGCCCCCGGCGGCGGCCCGCCCGACCTGCTCGGCGCCCTGCTCTCCACGGCCGGCACGACCGCGGTGGTCTACGCCGTCGTCTCCGGGCCGGAGCACGGCTGGGCCTCCGCCCACGTGCTGCTGCCCGCCCCGGCCGGCCTGCTGCTGCTCGCCGCCTTCGCCCACTGGGAGCGGCGGACGGCCCACCCGATGCTCGACCCGGCGTTCTTCCGCGACCGGCGGTTCACCGGGGCGGTCACCGGCGTCGTGCTGATCACCTTCGGCAGCGCCGGCGTGCTCTTCCTGCTCACCCAGCAGCTGCAGTTCGTCCGCGGCTACCCGCCGCTGGAGGCCGGCCTGCGGATGGCGCCGTTCGCGCTCACCGTCGTCGCGCTCAACTTCACCGGCCTCACCGCCCGGCTGATCGCCCGGCTCGGGACGCCCCGCTCCATCGCCCTCGGCATGACGGTGCTCGCCGCCGGCTTCTGCACCGCCGCGTTCGCCGGCGGCGGCTACGGGCCGCTGCTCGCCGGGCTGGTGCTCATGGGCGCCGGCTGCGCGGTCGCCAACCCGGCCATCGTCGAGGCCGTGGTGGGCGCGATCCCGCCGGACCGGGCCGGAGCCGGCGCCGGCATCGACGGTGCGATGGCCGAGGCCGGCAGCAGCCTCGGGGTGGCCGCGCTCGGCGCCGTGATGAACGCCCGGCTGACGGCCGTCCTGCCGGCCGCGGCCTCCGTACCGGCCGCCCTCGCCGCGGCCCGCACCGAGGCGGACCGCGCCGCCGTCCTCGACGCCTTCACCGAGGCCTCCCGCACCGCCCAGCTGGTCGGCGCCGCCGCCGTCCTCGCCGGCGGTCTGGCCGCCGCCCTGCTGCTGGCCCGCGCCGCCCGGACCTCCCCCGGCCACGACCCCGCCTGACCCGGCCCGAACGGCCGTACTCCGATTGCCGCACCCGGACCCCGGGCGGAGCGTGGCAGGTGACTCCCGCCTCCGCCCGAGGCGGTCCTGCGGAAGGTGCCCGGGCATGGCGGACGACCGAGCCGAGGCCATCGCGCGCTTCATCGCGCCGCTCCGGGTGGAGCCCGGGTCGAGGGTCGACCTCGCCCGCGACTTCGACCCCCGCTACCGGGCCCACCTCAAGAAGCGGGACGGCGCCGAGCTGCTGCGCACCGGCGTCGAACTGCTCGCCGAGTACCAGGACCGGCTCGCCGCCCAGGACACCTACGGCGTGCTGCTCTGCCTCCAGGCGCTCGACGCCGGCGGCAAGGACGGCACGATCCGCCACGTCATGAGCGGCGTGAACCCGCAGGGCGTGAAGGTCAGCAGCTTCAAGGTGCCCTCCTCCGAAGAGCTCGACCACGACTACCTGTGGCGCTACAACCTCCGGCTGCCCGGCCGCGGCGAGATCGGCATCTTCAACCGCTCGCACTACGAGGAGGTCCTCGTCGTCCGGGTCCACCCGGAGAACCTGGAACGGCAGCGGCTGCCCGAGGCCGCCCGCGGACCGGACGTCTGGAAGCGCCGCTACCGCGACATCAACCGCTGGGAACGCCACCTCACCGACAACGGCTTCAAGGTCGTCAAGGTCTTCCTCAACCTCTCCCGCGAGGAGCAGCGGATCCGCTTCCTGAAGCGGATCGACCTGCCGCAGAAGAACTGGAAGTTCTCCGCGGCCGACGTCCGGGAGCGCCGCTTCTGGGACGACTACCAGCTGGCCTTCTCCGAGATGCTCTCCGCGACCAGCACCGAGTGGGCGCCCTGGTACGTGGTGCCGGCCGACCGCAAGTGGTTCGCGCGGATCTGCGCGGCGGCCGTCCTGGTGCACACCCTGGCCGGGATCGACCCGCAGTACCCGACGGTCGGCGCCGAGGCCCGCAAGCAGCTGCGCCTCGTCCGGCGCGACCTGGAGGACGAGGCCCCGCCCGGCGCCGAGGCCGACCCGTACGAGGCTGAGCACGGGAAGGGCAAGAAGCGGAAGAAGAAGGGGAGCCGATGACCCAGCAGGCTGACCCGGCGGCGGCTGCGCCCGCACCGAGCTGGTACACCCGGCCGCCGACGGAGGTGCTGGCCGCCTTCGACGTCGATCCGGCCGTCGGCCTGAGCGCCGCCCGGGCGGCCGAGCGGCTCGCCGCGGACGGCCCGAACGCGCTGCCCGAGGAGAAGCCGAAGCCGACCTGGCGGCGGTTCCTCGACGAGTACCGCAGCTACATGCAGATCATCCTGGTGGCCGCCGCGGTGGTCTCGCTGGCCATCAAGCAGTGGAGCACCGGCATCCTGCTGGTCCTGCTGACGCTGCTGAACGCCGTGGTGGGCCTGCGCCAGGAGGGCAAGGCCGAGAGCGCGATGAACGCGCTGAAGTCGATGATGAAGGCCACCGCGCGGGTCCGCCGGGACGGCACCGAGTCGGAGATCCCCGCCGAGCAGCTGGTCGTCGGCGACGTCGTGCTGATCTCGGCGGGCGACCAGGTCCCCGCGGACGGACGGATCGTCCAGGCGAGCGCGCTGCAGATCGACGAGTCGGCGCTCACCGGCGAGAGCGTCCCGGCCGCCAAGGACGCGGGCACGCTGACCGGCGAACGGCTGGCGCCCGGCGAGCAGTCGAACATGGCGTTCATGAACACCCCGGTGACGCACGGCAGCGGGCTGCTGGTCATCACCGGCACCGGTTCCGGCACCGAGCTCGGCAAGATCTCCGGCCTGCTCTCGGCCACCGAGAAGGAGCAGTCCCCGCTCGACCGGGAGCTCAACACCCTCACCCTGTGGATCGCCGGCGCGGCCGGCCTGACCATGATCGTGATGTTCGCGCTCGGCCGCAGCCGCGACCAGGCCTGGGACGCCCTCTTCGTCAGCGCGGTCTCGCTGGCCATCGCGGCCATCCCGGAGGCGCTGCCGACCGTCTCCCAGGTGATCCTCTCCGTCGGCAGCCTCAACCTGGCGAAGCGCCACGCGATCGTGAAGGAGCTGCCCTCGGTCGAGACCCTGGGCTTCACCTCGGCGATCAACTCCGACAAGACCGGCACCCTGACGATGAATCAGATGACGGCCGTGGAGGTGCTCAGCCCGACCGACCGCTACACCGTCTCCGGCACCGGCTACGGCCTGGAGGGCCGGATCCACCACGCCGCGGGCACCTCGGCCGGCGTCGAGGACGCGGTGCTGCCGTACCTGGTCGCCAGCGACGCCAAGCTGGTGGACGGCCGGGTGGTCGGCGACCCCACCGAGGGCGCCCTGCTGGTGCTCGGCCACAAGGCCGGTCTGGACATCGAGGCGACCCGGGAACGCTACCCGCGGCTCGCCACGCTGCCCTTCGACCCCGGCTACAAGCTGATGGCCACCTTCAACTCGGCGGTGGACGCCATGGGCCGGCCGGTCGTCCGCTGCTTCGTCAAGGGGGCCGCCCCGGCGGTGATGGGCCGGGCCGCCACCGCGCTCTCGGCCGGCACCACCGTCCCCTGGGACGGCGAGCTCGCCCGGCGGGCCGTCGCGGCCACCGAGCGGATGGGCGGCGAGGGTCGCCGGGTGATGGCCGCCGCCGTCCGCGACATCGACCCGGCGCACTTCGATCCCGGCGGCGATCTGCTCGCCCTGGTCACCGACCTGCAGATGACCAGCCTGGTCGGCATGGTGGACCCGCCGCGCGAGGAGTCCAAGGCGGCGGTCGCCGAGGCGCAGGCCGCCCACATCCGGGTCCGGATGGTGACCGGCGATGACGTCACCACGGGCGCCGCCATCGCCCGGCAGCTCGGCATCGAGGGCGAGGCCGTGCTCGGCGCCGACTTCGCGGCCCTGTCCGAGCAGGAGCAGATGGAGCGGATCGACACCATCGGGGTGGTCGGCCGGGTCGCGCCCGAGCACAAGGTGCTGCTGGCGAACACGCTCAAGAAGAAGGGCGCCGTCGTCGCGATGACCGGCGACGGCGTCAACGACGCGCCGGCGATCAAGGCCGCCGACATCGGCATCGCCATGGGCAGCGGCACCGACGTGGCGAAGAACGCCAGCCGGATGATCCTCTCCGACGACAACTTCGCCACCATCGTCTACGCCGTGGCGGAGGGCCGGAAGCTCTACGACAACCTCACCAAGTACATCCGCTTCGTCCTCCTGCTGCTGGTCACCTTCGTGCTGACCTTCCTCGGCGCGACGATCCTCAACATCGCGAGCGGCGAGCCCTTCCCGCCGCCCCAGGTGCTGTGGATCCACTTCGTGGTGAACGCGCCGTTCGGCTTCGCGCTCGGCTTCGACCAGGAGAGCCCCGGGCTGATGCAGCGGACGCCGCGGCCGCGCGGGGAGTCGGTGCTGACCCGGCCGGTGATGGTCACCGTGGGGCTGAGCGGCCTCGCCATCACCGTCTTCCTGCTCTCGCTGATCAAGCTCGGCGAGTCGCGCTACGGCGACGTGGACACGGGGAGCTCGATCGCCTTCACCGCCTTCTCGCTCTGCCTGATCGTCGCGGCCTTCGAGTGCCGCAGCGAGACGGCCTCGGTGTTCAACACCACGACCTTCGACAGCAAGCAGATGAACTGGGCCGCGCTCGGCGAGTTCGTACTGGCCGTGATGGTCACCCAGATGGACGGCTTCCGCCGCATCCTGGGCACCACCCGGATCAGCGTCCAGCAGTTCGGCTGGGCCCTGCTGGCGCCCTTGGCGCTGCTGGTGCTCTGGGAGCTCGGCAAGTGGCTGGCCCGGCGGATGCGGCCGGCCGTGGCCTGAAGGCCCCGAGGAGCCCGAGCGGCCGGACGTGCCGGAGGGCCGCACCCGTCGCGCGGGTGCGGCCCTCCGTCGTCCGTGCCGGGCGGCCCGGTCAGCCCTGCGGCAGGCCGGCCAGCTGGGCGGTGATCCGGGCGATGTCGGCCTCGGCGGCCTCCTGGCGGGTACGGATCTTGGCGACCACCTCGTCCGGGGCCTTCGCGAGGAAGGCCTCGTTGCCGAGCTTGGCGGTGGTCTGCGCCTTCTCCTTCTCGGCGGCGGCGAGGTCCTTGGCGAGGCGCTTGCGCTCCGCCGCGACGTCGATCGTGCCGGACAGGTCCAGCGAGACCGTCGCGCCGGCGACCGGCAGCGAGGCGGTGGCGGCGAAGCCGGCCTCCGGCACGGTCAGGCGCAGCAGCGAGCGGATCGCGTCCTCGTGGACGCCGAGCACGGTGCCGGCCAGCTCGAGCCGCGCGGGGACGCGCTGCGCGGGCTGCAGGCCCTGGTCCGAGCGGAAGCGGCGGACCTCGGTGACCACCTGCTGCAGGGTGGCGATCTCGGCCTCGGCCTCCGCGTCGCGGAAGCCGGAATCCTTCGGCCACTCGGTGACCACCAGCGACTCCGCGCCGGTGAGGGTGGTCCACAGGGTGTCGGTGACGAACGGGACCACCGGGTGCAGCAGGCGCAGGGTGAGGTCCAGGACCTCGCCGAGGACCCGGCGGGCCGCGTCGGCCTGCGCGCCGCCCTTGGCGAGGGTGGTCTTGGAGAGCTCGACGTACCAGTCGAAGACCTCGTCCCACGCGAAGTGGTAGAGCGCGTCCGAGACCTTGGCGAACTCGTAGTCGTCGTACAGCGCGTCGACCTCGGCCACGGTCGCGTTGAGGCGCGAGAGGATCCAGCGGTCGACCGAGGTCAGCTCCTCGGCGGCCGGGAGCGGGCCCTCGACGGTGGCGCCGTTCATCAGCGCGAAGCGGGTGGCGTTCCAGATCTTGTTGCAGAAGTTCCGGGAGCCCTTGACCCAGTCCTCGCCGATCGGCACGTCGGCGCCGGGGTTGGCGCCGCGGGCCAGGGTGAAGCGGACGGCGTCGGCACCGTAGGCGTCCATCCAGTCCAGCGGGTCGACGGCGGTGCCGGACGACTTCGACATCTTCTTGCCGAACTCGTCGCGGACCAGACCGGTCAGGGCGACCGTCTTGAACGGCGCCTGGCCGTCCATCGCGTACAGGCCGAACATCATCATCCGGGCGACCCAGAAGAAGATGATGTCGTGGCCGGTCAGCAGGACGTCGGTCGGGTAGAACTTCTCGAGGTCGGCGGTCTTCTCCGGCCAGCCGAGCGTGGAGAACGGCCACAGGCCGGAGGAGAACCAGGTGTCCAGGACGTCCGGGTCCTGGTGCCAGCCCTCGCCGGTCGGCGGCTGCTCGTCCGGTCCGACGCAGACGACCTCGCCGTCCGGGCCGTACCAGACCGGGATCCGGTGGCCCCACCAGAGCTGGCGCGAGATGCACCAGTCGTACATGTTGTCGACCCAGTCGAAGTAGCGGCGCTCCAGCTCCTTCGGGTGGATCTCGACCCGGCCGTCGCGGACCGCGTCGCCGGCGGCCTGGGCCAGCGGGCCGACCTTGACCCACCACTGCAGCGACAGCCGCGGCTCGACCACGGTGTGGCAGCGCGAGCAGTGCCCGACCGAGTGCTCGTACGGGCGCTTCTCGGCGACGATCCGGCCCTGCTCGCGGAGCGCGCCGACCACGGCCGAGCGGGCCTCGAAGCGGTCCAGGCCGAGGAAGGGGCCGTGCACGGTGATGACACCGCGCTCGTCCATCACGGTCACGTTGGGCAGGCCGTGGCGCTGGCCGATGGCGAAGTCGTTGGGGTCGTGCGCCGGGGTCACCTTGACGGCGCCGGTGCCGAACTCCGGGTCGACGTGCTCGTCGGCGACGACCGGGATCTCGCGGTCCGTCAGCGGCAGCTTGACGGTCCGGCCGACCAGGTGCTTGTAGCGCTCGTCGTCCGGGTGGACGGCGACCGCGGTGTCGCCCAGCATCGTCTCGGCGCGGGTGGTCGCGACGACCACCGAGTCCTCGCCCTCGCCGTAGCGGATCGAGACCAGCTCGCCGTCGCGGTCCTTGTGCTCGACCTCGATGTCGGAGAGCGCGGTGAGGCAGCGCGGGCACCAGTTGATGATGCGCTCGGCCCGGTAGATCAGGCCGTCGTCGAAGAGCTTCTTGAAGATGGTCTGGACGGCCTGGGACAGGCCCTCGTCCATGGTGAAGCGCTCGCGCGACCAGTCGACGCCGTCGCCGAGGCGGCGCATCTGGCCGAGGATCTTGCCGCCGTAGTTCTCCTTCCACTCCCAGACCTTCTCGACGAAGGCCTCGCGGCCCAGGTCGTGGCGGGAGAGGCCGGACTCGGCGAGCTGCTGCTCGACCTTGTTCTGGGTGGCGATGCCGGCGTGGTCCATGCCGGGCAGCCACAGCGTCTCGAAGCCCTGCATCCGCTTGCGGCGGGTGAGGGCGTCCATCAGCGTGTGCTGGAAGGCGTGGCCGAGGTGCAGCGCACCGGTGACGTTCGGCGGCGGGATGACGATGGTGTACGCCGGCTTGTCGCTCTTCGCGTCCGCCGTGAAGTAACCGCGGTCCACCCAGCGCTCGTACAGCTCGCCCTCTACCTCGGCCGGGGCGTAGGCGGTCGGCAGTTCGGGGTGGCTGATCGGCCCGCGGTCGGGAGCCTGCTGAGTGTCATCGGTCACCCCGCCATCCTAGAGGACGGGCCGCGAGCGGCCGGACGCCGTCCGTGGTGCGGCGCGGTGCGGCGGGCCGTGCGGGGGCCGTGCGGGGGCAGTGCGGGGGCGGGTGCACGCCCTCGGGGCGGCGGTCGGGCGGAGCAGGGGCGGGCGCGGGATCGGTAGGCTGTGCGGCATGTCTGCTCCCGCTGTTCGCGTCCGTTTCGCACCGTCCCCGACCGGCATGTTCCACGTCGGCGGCGCTCGTTCCGCCCTCTACAACTGGGCTGTGGCGCGACAGTCCGGCGGCACCTTCGTCCTGCGCATCGAAGACACCGATGCGGCGCGCAACAAGCCCGAGTGGATCGACGGCATCGTCAACGCCCTCTCCGCGATCGGCATCAACGAGTCCGACCCCGCCTTCGAGGGCCCCTACTTCCAGTCGCACAACGCCGACCGGCACCGCGAGGCGGCCGGGCAGCTGCACGCCGCCGGCAAGGCCTACTTCTGCGACTGCACCCGCGAGCAGGTCCAGGAGCGCACCGGCTCGCAGCAGTTGGGCTACGACGGCTTCTGCCGCGAGCGCGGCCTCGACTGGGAGGCCGGCCGGGCGATGCGCTTCCGCACCCCGGACGAGGGCGAGACCGTGGTCGTGGACCTGATCCGCGGCGAGCCGGCCTTCCCGAACAGCGCCATCGAGGACTTCGTCATCGCCCGCGGCGACGGCACCCCGGTCTTCCTGCTCGCCAACGTGGTCGACGACCTCGACGAGGGCGTCACCCAGGTGATCCGCGGCGAGGAGCACCTCTCCAACACCCCGAAGCAGCAGCTGCTCTGGGAGGCGCTCGGCGTGCAGCCCCCGGTGTGGGCGCACCTGCCGGTCATCGTCAACGAGAAGCGGCAGAAGCTCTCCAAGCGCCGCGACAAGGTGGCGCTGGAGGACTACCTGGCCGAGGGCTTCCTGCCCGAGGCGATGGTCAACTACCTGATGCTGCTGGGCTGGGCGCCGGGCGACGACCGCGAGATCCTGCCGTTCGAGGAGCTGCAGCAGCTCTTCCGCGTGGAGAACGTCAACAGCTCCTCGGCGTTCTTCGACATCAAGAAGCTGACCGCCTTCAACGGCGACTACATCCGGGCGCTGGGCGCGGAGCAGTTCGCCGCGGCCTGCGCGCCGTGGCTGGCCGCCCCGCACGCGCCGTGGCAGCCGGAGGCCTTCGACGCCGCCGTGTTCGAGAAGGTCGCGCCGCTCGCGCAGACCCGGATCGCGGTGCTGTCGGAGATCACCGCGCAGGTGGACTTCCTCTTCCTCGACGAGCCGGTCGCCGACGAGGCGTCCTGGGCGAAGGCGATGAAGGCGGGCGCCGCCGAGCTGCTGCGGGACGTCCGGGCCGTGCTCGCCACGGCGGCCTGGACGGCCGAGGACCTCAAGACCGTCCTGGAGAAGGTCGGCGCCGAGCACGGCCTCAAGCTCGGCAAGGCCCAGGCCCCGATCCGGGTGGCCGTCACCGGCCGCACCGTCGGCCTGCCGCTGTTCGAGTCGATGGAGCTGCTCGGCCGCGACCGCGTGCTGGCCCGCCTCGACGCCGCCGCGGAGCGCCTCGCCGCCTGATCCCCGCTCCACCCCGTCCGCCCCCGGACCGCCGGCCCCGCCGGTGAGGTCCGGGGGCGGCGGCATGTGTGCAACCGCGGCATCGGCACTGTCGTCCTGCTGTGCGATCGTAGGTTCACATGCCGTGACGGGGGAGGAACAGCATGGCGATCGAGTTACCCGGTGAGGTGGAGTCGTTCCTGGCCTTCATCGGGATCCGCTGGCCGTCGGTGAACGAGGACAAGGTCCGCGAGTTCGCCGACCACGTGCGGGAGTTCGCCGACAAGGTGGACGAGGCGCACCGGGAGTCGACGGCGACGATCCACGCGTTGTCGGAGGCGTACGAGGGTGCCTCGTACGAGGCGCTGCTGGCGAAGTGGGCGTCGCTGTCGGACTCCCACATGAACGAGCTGGTGCAGGCCTGCCGGGTGGTGGCGACGGCACTGGACGTGGCGGCGGACGTGATCGTGGCGATGAAGCTGGAGGCGATCGCCGAACTCGTCGTACTGGCAGCCACGTTGATCGCCGAGCAGGCGGCCGCGGTGGCCACGTTGGGTGCGGCGGAGGCGGCTGCGGCAGCGACGGTGCTGGCGGGGCGCAAGCTGGTGCAGTTCCTTGAGCAGCAGCTGGAGGACTACATCATCGGCCAGGTGATCGAGGCCGCGATCGACCCGCTGGTGGGTGTTGTCGCGGGTGCGGTGTCGGGCCTGGTGTTCCAGGCGGCCGAGTCGGCGCTCGGTGTCTCCGGCGGCAGTGGGGGCGGGGGCGGCACCGGTTTCCGGATCAACCCGGACGCCCTGGAGGCGCACGCCCGCACCATGCACCAGCACGCCGAGACCGTGGCCGGCCATGCGCAGGCCCTCCAGTCCAAGCTCGCGGGGGTGAGCTTCGAATGAGCAACCGGATCGTCAAGGCGCTCGAACACGGCGCGCAGAAGCTCGGCAAGACGCTCGCGGACGATGCCGGCAAGGCCGTCCACCAGCTGTACAAGCAGGCCGGCGACAACCTGACCAAGGTCGCCAAGAACGTCCGCGAGGTCGAGGCGAAGCACGCCAAGGACCTGGAGAAGATCCTCGCCGGGCACGAGGGCAAGGGTGTCCCGCACCCGCGCTCCGGCGGCGGGGGTCGGGGCGGACGCGGGAACACCCACGGCGGCGAGGGCCGCCGCCAGGTGGCGGATCCGCGGCAGGCGGGCCGGCGTGAGGACGCGGTGTGCGGCGGCGGCGAGCCCGTCGACATGGCCACCGGGCGGATGTTCATCGACCAGGACGACGCCTCCCTGCCCGGCTCACTGCCGCTGGTGTTCACCCGCAACTACGAGTCCGGCTACCTCGCCGGCCGCTGGATGGGCCCGCGCTGGGTCTGCACCTTCGACGAACGACTGGAGATCGACGACGAGGGCGTCGTCCACCTCTGCCCGGACCGCACCACCCAGGCCTACCCCCATCCCGAGCCCGGCGACCCGGTCCAGGCCTCCGCGGGCGGCGCCCGCCGCGACCTCGACATCGACCCGGACAGCGGCACCTACACCCTCACCGACCGCTCCGACGGCCTGACCCGCACCTTCACCACCCGGCCCGGCGCGCAGATCGCCCTGCTCACCCGGGTCCGCGACCGCCACGGCCGCCACTACGACCTCGCCTACGACGCCGACGGCGCACCCGTCTCCATCACCCACTCCGGCGGCTACCAACTGCTGGTCACCGTCGACGCCGGCCGCATCACCGCCCTGCGACTGGCCGGTGGCGGCGAGGACGGCCACGACGCCCTGCTGCTGCGCTACGGCTACACCGACGGCCACCTCGCGTCCGTCTACAACTCCTCCGGCAAGCCGATGCGCTTCGCCAACGACGCGAGCGGCCGCATCCTGTCCTGGACCGACCGCAACAACTCCCGGTACGTCTACACCTACGACGCGCACGACCGGGTCGTCGACGAGGGCGGCACCGACGGTGCGCTGCGCTTCCGCTTCGGCTACGGCGAGGTGGACCCCGCCACCGGTCTCAAGGTCCACACCGAGACCGACGCACTCGGCCACACCACCGCCTACGAGGTCAACGAACACTCCCAGATCACCGCGATCACCGACCCGCTCGGCCACACCACCCGCTACGAACGCGACGCCTACGACCGGCTCCTCGCCGAGACCGACCCCCTCGGCCGCACCACCCGCTACGACTACGACGGTGCCGGCGACCTCGTGTGCGTCACCCGCCCCGACGGCGAACGGTCAACCGCCACCTACGTCGGCGAACTCAGTCTCCCGGCGGACGTCATGGAACCCGGCGGCGCCACCTGGCACCAGACCTATGACAACAGCGGTCTGCGCACCTCGCTCACCGACCCGCTCGGTGCCACAACCCTCTTCTCGTACGACGGGAACGGCCACCTCACCGCCGCCACCGACGCCCTCGGCCATACCACCAGCGTCCGTTGCAACCTCGCAGGTCTCCCCGTCGAGGTCACTGACCCCATCGGGGCCACCACCCACTACGAGCGGGACGCCTTCGGCCGTATCACCAGCATCACCGACCCGCTCGGCCACACCATCCGCACCACCTGGACCGTCGAGGGCCACCCGGCTTCGCGCACCACCTCCGACGGCGCCACCGAGACCTGGACCTACGACGGTGAGGGAAACTGCCTCACCCACACCGACCAACTCGGGCAGACCACCACCTACGAGTACACCCACTTCGAAACGCTCGCAGCCCGCACCACTCCCGACGGTGCCCGCCTCGCGTTCACCCACGACGCGAACATGCAGCTCGTCGCCGTCACCAACGCGCTCGGACAGCAGTGGAGTTACACCTACGACCCGGCCGGCCGTCTGATCGGCGAACGCGACTTCCACGGTCGGACGCTCAGTTACGACATCGACGCCGCAGGCCGCCCGACCAGCACGGTGAATCCGCTCGGCCAGCACACCCGGTACCGCTACGACGTGCTCGATCGTCTCGTCGGCAAGGAGGCCGAAGGCCGCTCCACCGTCTACGCCTACGACAGCGCCGGCAACCTGTGCCGCGCGACCAACCCCGACGCCGCTGTCACCCGCACCCACGACGCACTCGGCAACCTGCTCACCGAAACCGTCGACGGACGCACCACTGCCCACGCCTACGACGCCCTCGGCCGCCGCACTCACCGCACCACTCCGGCCGGCCACACGACGACGTGGACCTACGACCCCGCCGGCCAGGCCGTATCGGTGACCACACCTGGCGGCAGCATCGACTTCGCCTACGACGCAGCGGGACGCGAACAACAGCGCACCGTCGCCGGCCACCTCACCCTGTCCAGCACCTGGGACGCCCGGAACCGCCTCACCGGTCACGCTTTCCGCACCCGGCAGTCCGTTCTCCGGCAACGCTCCTACGCGTATCGGGCCGACGACAGCCTCACCACGATCCACGACGATCTCTCCGGCACACGAACCTTCGAACACGACCCGGCCGGCCGGGTCACCGCCGTTCATGCCGCCTCCTGGACCGAGACCTACGCCTACGACCCTGCGGGCAATCTCACCGGCGCCGACTGGCCCGCCACCGGCGCAGCCACGGCCGCCCACGGCAGCCGGACCTACAGCGGTACCCAACTCGTAGGCGCCGGCCGTATCCGTTACGAGCACGACGCCGCCGGCCGCACCACGCTCCGCCAGGTCACCCGCCTCTCCAGGAAGCCGGACACCTGGGTCTACACCTGGGACGCCGAGGACCGCCTGACCCACGTCCTCACCCCCGACGGCACCCGCTGGCACTACCTCTACGACCCCTTCGGCCGCCGGACCGCCAAGCAGAAGCTCAGCTCGGACGGAGTCACAGTCGAGGAGCAGACCGTCTTCACCTGGGACGGATCCACCCTCGCCGAGCAGACCACCCACGCCCCCTACCTGCCCGGCCCCCACACCCTCAGTTGGGACCACGAGGGCCTGCACCCGCTCGCCCAGACCGAGACCATCGCCACCCCCGGCCAGGCCGACGTCGACCGGCGGTTCTTCGCCATCGTCACCGACCTCATCGGTACCCCCACAGAACTCGTCGACCCGGTCACCGACACCATCGCCTGGCGCACCACCCAGAGCCTCTGGGGCCACACCACCTGGCCCAGCGACAGCACCACCTACACCCCGTTGCGCTTTCCCGGCCAGTACTACGACCCGGAAACCCGACTCCACTACAACGTCAACCGCTACTACGACCCCGAAACCGCCCGCTACACCAGCCCCGATCCGCTCGGGCTCCTCCCGTCCCCCAACCCCGACACCTACGTCCACAACCCGCACACCTGGTGTGACCC
Source organism: Kitasatospora sp. NPDC007106 (assembly GCF_040634455.1). Lineage (NCBI taxonomy): Bacteria > Bacillati > Actinomycetota > Actinomycetes > Kitasatosporales > Streptomycetaceae > Kitasatospora > Kitasatospora sp. NPDC007106. The sequence goes on along the minus strand of NZ_JBEYFP010000001.1, from coordinate 6,000 downwards.
GCTCGGTCTCTCCCCGCACGTATCCCGGCAGAAGCAGGACCAGCACGTCCGAGGTACCAAGGAGTATCAGGCCCGGATCGCACAGGGGACACCCACATCGTATTTCGCGAACCGTGCGGAGGCGGATGCCTACGCGCAGCACGCCTGGGACAACGGAACCCCGGTTCCCAACCGGCCCCACGTCCGCGATTACGAATACGGACTTCCTGTCGGACGGGGCCCGAACGGCGGTTGGCAGACCCGGGTACGCGTACACATGGATCAGTCGAAGAAGATTCACGGCCATCCGGCCGGGCCCGAGCACTAGGATGAAAAGCCCCATGGGAAAACGACACCGTCGCCAATCAGATCCCTCATGGTCATGGAATTCCTGGGCCGCGCTGCTCAACCATGTCCAGACAGCCTATAGAGACATGGAGAATCCGCGAAGGAACTTCGTTCTCACCACGAGCCGCGAGAACCCGTATCGCGATCTTGTCCTCGAGCTCGGTTCCCTGGTCCCGCTGGTCGACGACACGGATGTGAACTGCGACGCCAGCTTCAACTACATCCTCGGAGCGAACGGTTCGCTTTTCGTCCGCCTGTCGATGGTCGGCCCGTATGCCATGCTGTCGCGCGATCAAGCGGAGGGGAGGAGCCGGCTCATCGCCACAGAGCAGGATTGCGACTCCGCCGTCGAGCGCGAAGTCTTCCGAACCATGACGAGGGCGGGCCTTCACCTCTTGTCCGAGGAGCAATTGACCACCGAAATCGATTTGGCCCTTCCCGAGGTCCAGCACGCCTCCGTCTACAACGCGTTGTTCGCTCCGGAGGAGGAAACCACGACCAGATGGCCGGAGTAGGCAACCGGCCGCCCGAAGCGCGGTTTCCCGATCGGTCGCACGACAGGTACAAGGTGCTCACCTGACACTGCGGGCCGGGCCTCAGGACGGACGGCGGGAAGCGAGGGGATGACGGGTCCCTGTGGCACGCCTCATCGCGGCCCCGGCCGGCGGGTCGCCGCTCGGCAGAGGAAGGGTCATATCGCCGAACGACCCAGAAAAGATGGGCGTCCTGATCGGCGACAACGCTCCTGCAGGCCCAAGACTCGGGGGCAACCGGAACAAGTACGACCGAACCCATGTCCCCGGCCTGCTCCACCCCCTTCTACGACCGGACCCGAGACCAGGAACACCCGTCTCGCCCGTACCCGCACCACCGAGGTGGGTGGTGACACACGGCAAGGGCCCGGTCGAATCCTCCGACCGGGCCCTTCCTAGTGGAGCCGCCTGCGGGATTCGAACCCGCGACCTACGCATTACGAGTGCGTTGCTCTGGCCAACTGAGCTAAGGCGGCGCCGTTGCCGGAGCTCCCCGACGGGTCGAGGATCGCATCGGCAACGCGGGCCAGTCTACACAGTTTCCAGAGGTGGTCCGCACCGCGGCCGGCTCGGGGTCAGGCGGAGGAGACGGCGAGCTTGGCGGCGAAGCCGGCGAAGAGCAGGGCGACGCCGCTGGTGAGCCCGGCGGAGAGGCGCTTGCGGCGGCGGAAGGCGGTCGCGAGCGTGGTGCCGGCGAAGATCAGCAGGGAGAGGTAGAGGACGCTGAAGGTCTGCAGGATGCCGCCGAGCAGGCCGAAGGAGAGCGCCGGCATGCCGTAGGACGGGTCCACGAACTGGGTGAAGAAGGAGAGCAGGAAGAGGATGGCCTTCGGGTTGAGCAGGCTGATCACCAACGCCCGGCGGAAGGGGTTCTCGGTGCTCTCCGGCAGCGCCTCGGCGGCCGCGGCCGCGTCGATCGCCTCGGCCGCGGCCCGCCGCTCGCGCCAGAGCTCCCGGGCGGCCCGGATCATGCCGACGCCGATCCAGAGCAGGTAGGCGGCGCCGCCGAACTTCACCACGGCGAAGACCGCCGGGTTGGCCTCCAGCAGCGAGGAGGCGCCGAGCGCGGTGAGGCTGATGAGGGTGAAGTCGCCGATGAAGACGCCCGCGGCGGCCCGGTAGCCGGTGCGGACGCCCCTGCGGGCGGCGACGGACAGGACGTACAGCGAGTTCGGGCCGGGCAGCAGGACGATGACCAGGGCGCCGAGGACGTACGTCGCCAGGTCGTTGACTCCGAGCACGGGGGCTCCTGTCGGTGCGGCGGGACACGTGGGGGCGCCTCATGCTAACCGCCAGCACCGTCAGCCAGGTACGGGTCTTACCTGGTGGACAAGGCGCACGCCCCCGGCGCTACGCGGCCCGGGGCGCTACTTGGCGCAGCGGGTGCCCTCCGCCGGCGCCTCGCCGCCCAGCAGGTAACGGTTGACCGCGCCGTCCACGCAGGTGTTGCGCCGCCCGTAGGCGGTGTGGCCGTCGCCGTCGTAGGTGAGCAGCCGGCCGGTCTCCAACTGGCCGGCCAGGGACTGCGCCCAGGCGTACGGGGTGGCCGGGTCGCGGGTGGTGCCGACGACCACGATCGGGGCGGCCCCGACGGCGCGGACGGTGTGCGGCAGCCCGGTCGGCCGGTCCGGCCAGTAGGTGCAGGAGAGGGCCATCCAGGCCATGTCACGGCCGAAGTGCGGGGAGGCGGCGGCGAAGTCCGCCTCGGCGGCCCGGGCCTCCTCCGGGCCGGTGAACGGTGCGGGCAGGTCGAGGCAGTTGACGGCCATGTTGGCGGCCATCAGGTTGGGGTAGCTGCCGTCCTCGCCGCGCTCGTAGTACTCGTCGGACAGCGCGAGCAGCGTGGTGCCGTCGCCGGCCACCGCGTCGGTGAGCGCGGTGCGCAGCTGCGGCCAGAGGAACTCGGCGTACATCGCCTGGATGACGCCGGTGGTGGCCTGGGCCTCGGTGAGCTTGCGGCCGGATCCGGTCGGCAGCGGCTTGGCGTCGATCTGCTGGAAGAGGGCGGTGAGCCGGTCGCCGATCTCCTTCTCGGTGCGGCCGAGCGGGCAGTCCTCGCGCTTGGCGCAGTCCTTGGCGAAGGCGGCCCAGGCGGTCTCGAAGCCGCCGGCCTGGGTGCGGTTGCCGGCCCTGGCGTCCAGGGAAGGGTCCATCGCGCCGTCGAGCACCATCCGGCCGACCCGGCCGGGGAAGAGGCCCGCGTAGGTCGCACCGAGGTAGGTGCCGTAGCTCTTGCCGAGGTAGTGCAGCTTGTCGTCGCCGACCAGGGCCCGCAGGACGTCCATGTCGCGGGCGGCCTCGACGGTGGAGACGTGGCCGAGGACGTCGCCGGACTTCGTCTTGCAGGCTTCGGCGAACTCCTTGTCGGCGGCGATCAGGGCGTCGGTCTCGGCCTGGTCGTCGGGGGTGATGTCGACGGCGGTGTAGGCGTCCATCCGCTCGCCGGAGAGGCAGCTGACCGGGGCGGATCGGCCGACGCCGCGCGGGTCGAGGCCGACGAGGTCGTAGGCGGCGCGGACCTTCGGGTCGTAGCCGTGGGCGACGGCCTCCAGGTAGTCGACGGCGGAACCGCCGGGGCCGCCGGGGTTGAGCAGCAGCGAGCCGAGCCGCTGGGCGCCGCCGGAGGCGCGCTTGCGCACGGCGGCGAGGGTGATGTCCCCGCCGGCCGGCCGGTCGTAGTCGAGCGGGACCTTGAACTGCGCGCACTCGAACTCGCCGTCGCAGCTCTTCCAGTCGAGCTTCTGCGCGTAGTACGGGGCGAGGGCGGCCGGGGTCTGCTCGGGCAGCGGCTGCAGCGGGGCGGCCTTCGCCGCGGCCCCGGAGGCACTCGCGGAGGCGCCGGGCGTGCCGGTGTCGCTGGGGGCCGGCGAGCCGGAGGAGGAACAGCCGGCCAGCAGCAGGGCCGAGGCGGCTGCGGCGGCCAGGACGGCGGTCGCGGGGCGGTTCCGCCGGGTGGCTCGCATGGTGTGGGTCTCCCTCGGGCGCGGCACGGCGCGGAACGGCGGTGCTGTGCGCGGGCCGGTCGCGGGCTCGGCGGGGCGGTCGCCTGGCCGCCCCCAGCGTATCGGGCCCCGCCCGGGCCGCCCCGGTGCCGACACCCTGCGGCGGGTCCGGCCCCGCCGGGTGGGGCCGGGTACACGTCCGGCGGACGGGCTCAGCGGGCCCGGTCGAGGCTGTCGGCGAGGTACTGCACGGCGACCCGCACCAGCCGCAGGCGCTCCCGCTCGTGCGTGTAGTCCTGCACGATGTCGGAGACCTTGACGTCGGCGCGGGCGGCCGGGCCCCTGCCGCCGTGCAGCGCCGTCTGCAGCGCGCGGGCGGCGCCGACGCCAGCGGTGTCCGCCTTGGCTGCGGCCAGCAGCAGGCGGCCTGCGGAGTCGGCGGGCGCGTCGGCGGCGGCCGAGGCGAGTGCGGCGGCGTCGTACCGTCCGGAGACCGCGGCGGCCGCCCCGTACAGGTCGGGGCGGGTCAGCCCGGCGGCCGCCGCGCAGGGGGCTCCGGACTCGACGCCGAGCACGCCCCAGCTGTCCGGTCCGGCGGACAGGGTGCGGAAGGCGGTGGTCACCGCGGTGCGCAGCGCGGCGTCGTCGGCGACGGCCTGCGGGGCGGCGGCGACCAGCTCGCAGGGGTGTTCGGTGCCGCTGGGGGCCTCGGGGGCGACCACCAGGACGGGCCGGGAGCGGCCGAGCTTCACCGCGGAGGCGATGCCGTCGAAGAGGTCCGGCAGTTCGGCGTCGGCGGTCTTCCGGGCGGTGCCGGAGGGCAGGACGATCACCGGGAAGCGGGCCTGCGGGTCGGTGCGGTACTGCGCGGGCAGCCAGACCCGGACGGCGCGGGGCCGGCCGTCGGGGCCGGGGACGGCGGCCTCCATCAGCTCGCCCTCGGCCGGGTGCCCGATCGAGGTGAAGGCGGTGGCGGCGGGCGGCGCCGGACGGGCGGTGGCGGAGTACTGCTCGGCGGCCGGCCGCGGTGTCGCGGGGGCGGCCCCATCGGCGGCCGGCGCGGCCGGGGCGGGCCGGGAGGCCGCCGAGGCCCCGAGGTGCTGCGACCGCCCCCAGGCGCCGGGTGCCCGGCCGGGCAGTACGGCGACGGCCAGCACGGCGGCGCCGACGAGGCAGAACACGGCCGCGGCGGCGCGCAGCAGCAGCGGGCGCTGCTCGGCGGCGAGCCCGTACGTGCGGGCGGAGCGGAGGTCGCGCCAGCCGGTGAGGGTGGAGCGGCCGAGCCGGAGTCCGGCCGCGGCGGCTGCGGCGGCCGCCAGCAGGGGTACGACGACGAGGAGCGGACGGGGCATGGGCGTACCACCTCCGGGCGAGCACGGTCGCCGGACCACGGCTTTCGGACCGACCGTCCACAGGGTGCACAACGGGCCGTGCGGCTCGGCGGGGGCCGGGCGGGCGCCGGGCGACGTTCACTCGAACGAGCGAGGTGACATGCCGTCACCCGGAAGCCCTCGGGGGCGCCCGTCGCAGCAGGAGGCGCCCCGTCGCAGCGGACGCCGGGTCGGTCCGGCGCCCCGGTGGCCGACCTGGAGGTTCAGCCGGCCCGGAGGGCGAGCGTCATCGCCTCGACGGCGAGCAGCGGGTCGACGTTGCGGTCCAGCGCCTCGCGGCAGGCCAGGACGGCCTCGATCCGGCGCAGGGTCGACTCGGCGGGGCCGGCGGAGGCGACCCGGTCGAGGGTCTGCCGGTGGTCCTCGTTGGCGAGCGGGCCGGCGGAGCCGAACTGCAGGGCGAGGACGTCCCGGTAGAAGCCGAGCAGGTCGAGCAGGGCGGTGTTGAGCGTCTCGCGGCGGGTGCGGGTGGCCCGGCTCTTCTGCCGCTTCTCCAGCTCCTTGACCGCACCGGCCATGCCGCGTGGCGCCCGGCTGCCCTCGGAGGCGCCGTACGCGGCCTTCAGGTCGTCGGTCTCCTTGGCGTCCTGGGTCTCGGCCAGGGCCTCGGCGTCGGCCTTGGCGGTGTCGACCAGCCGCTGGGCGGCGGCGAGGCAGCCGCCGACGTCGGCGACCTCCAGCGGGATGCGCAGCACCTCGGCCCGGCGGGCGCGCGCCTGCTCGTCGACGGCGAGGCGGCGGGAGCGCTCGATGTCGCCCTGCCCGGCGAGGGCGGCGGCGTGCGCGGGGCCCGGGTCGACGCCGTCC